>CAZRXJ010000019.1:0-12341 GCA_964604025.1 uncultured Saprospiraceae bacterium
AGTAAAAGATCAAGAAAAACGCGATGTCTTATATTGGAAAAATAAATCAGTAGAAGAGCGACTAGCTGCGGCATGGTAATCTGACATGTATGGCGTATGGCCTGGATCCAGATAATCCGCCCAGGATGGATAGAACTGTCTTTTCATCACGTATGCATACAAATCAATAATAGAATAATTGAATCTCTCATTCATTCATTCAAAACTCAATAATTGTTCAAACCAACCCCTCTGGCAAATCCATTTTTATAATTCCACCTTCTTCGTCTATTTCAACTATGAGCTGTGGGTGTAGGGGTATTAAGACTTCTTTGTCATCCTTGCTTTTTATGACAGCCATCTCTTGTTGTGGATACTCATCTATTCTGATGATGGGTCCCAGATCTCCCAATGTCAAGTCATGGATATGTTTAGCGATAAGTGATGATAAGTGTGTTTGATTTTCTAATTGTTGGCTCGCATGCTTAATATCTTTTTCTAATAGATAGAGAGGGTAGCGATGATATTTCTTAAGTGCTTCTACGCTATCTATGTGTTCTAATTTTACAATTAGATCCTTATTGTTATGTCGTTCTTCTATGTAAAACGGAACCTTGTATCCATCTATTTGTAAGAAGACAAAGGATTGATCCATGAAGTCTTGTAACCAATCGTCGAAGATGATAAAACGAGCATGCCCTTTATAACCGTGACCTTTTCTGATATATCCGATCTCGATATATTTTTCATCATCTAAGGTCTCCATCAATTGATGATCGTCTGTGTATAGATGTGGCCTCTTTCAGCTTTTTGTTCCCATGGAGTATCTCTGCAATTATCAAAACATTGTGTGTCCATG
The DNA here is from genome assembly GCA_964604025.1 of uncultured Saprospiraceae bacterium. GTDB lineage: Bacteria > Bacteroidota > Bacteroidia > Chitinophagales > Saprospiraceae > JAJRXG01. The sequence goes on from CAZRXJ010000019.1 coordinate 839, forward strand.
ATGCGTAGTGATCTAAAGATCAGCCCGATACCGTCAGCATATAATTCTGTAGCTTTTCTAATTTCTATGCCGTTCTCATGATCTGCTAATGTCACTTCATAAACATTGTCATAAGATACATCGTTGAGTGTGATACTTATATTACTCTTAGTCAGTACGGATTGCCAGTTTTTATAATAATCCATGGCTTCTCCGCCTATGTCAACTGGAGCTGTATGATCGAACAAAGCATTGCCATCCCAAGTATCGTTTTCGGTGATGGGAAGCCTTAATTTTATAAACCTTGTATTGTCCTCTATTCTTATGGCCCGATTATTAGTGATCATCGCTTGCCAACTTCTATCATATATCCAAGATGCCATTGTGTTGTTTCTTGTCGAGCGATCTATAATATACACTGTTGATCCAGTCTCGTCTTTGAAGTTATCGACTACCTCTTCTCTTAATTGATAAGATAAAGTGTCTACGACTTGGCCTTCTTCTCTAAAGATCAATTCGTCTACTTTATAGTCAATTGTATGACCATCATCCAATGGAAAAAAAGCAGTGCTTTCGATGATTTCTGATGGCCCTGTAGCATCTTCACCGGTGCAGGCCATAAGAGTTATAAGAATTACAATAATGCTCAGTCTGAACATAATAGACACATTTTCAATCAAATATATATTAAAAATAAATTACACGGAAGCATAAGGGCTACTAAAGATTCCCTTTCCGTTGACTGTTTATGGTTGGTTTAATCAAACACTGTATAAGCCGTGATCGCGAATATTGCTTTCCCTATCACATTAATCAAGAACAGTTATATCACCTCTGAAGAAATCAGTTCTCCCTGTATCAAAGTCATCTGAATACGTGACTTTGATTGCATAGGTATAGACACCTGGATTAAATCCTTGAGTTTCAAATCCACTTATCGTTCCATCCCACGTAATATTAATATCATCAGATGCAAAGACTAGATTGCCCCATCGATCGTAGACATTGAGTTCATACAATTCTATTCTAGCAGAAGTAGAAGGTGTTATGATAAATCTCTGATTGTCTTCGCTTCCTTGTGCACTTCTCGAAAAAACATTGGGTACATAAAGACCAAATCGTGAACATTCTCGAATATTTACATCCAGTGCATCTTCAGCTATACATCCTTCAGTAGATGTTGCCATAACTGAGATCTCACCAGCTTCGGTCACATTGATTGTAGATGTTGTCTCGCCAGTGCTCCATAAGATATCTGCACCAGGTACATCTACTGACAAGGTTGCCCCCACGAGATCACATATCTCAAGATCATCTCCCAGATCAAGTTCTGGGAGCGAACCAAGATCTATCATGATATCATCAGTTGCAAAGCATCCATTGTCCTCTACTGTAACGGAGATAAGTTCGCCTCCAGATACTGTTATCTCTGTCGTAGTCTCTCCTGTTGACCAGATAGCCGACAAGGACGGATCCCCCGTAGAAAGCGTGATCGCCTCTCCATCACAGACTACTGTATCCATCCCGAGCACGACTTGCGGCGCTGGTATAGTCATAACTTCGATCTCACTATCATCAGTACATCCGTTTATATCTATGACTACACTAAATGTTGCTTCTTCAGACACCTCTATTGACGGAGTTGTCTCTCCAGTACTCCACAGATAAGTCACCCCTGGAGCGGATGCATCGAGTACAAGGATGCTATCGGAACATATCACAGCTTGCTCGTCCAATGTAATCTCAGGTACTTCCTGAACAATGACAAAAGTGGTATCTGTCGAAGTACATCCTCCTTGTGGATTATCAATAGTGGCATCAAGCCATACTTGACCTTCATTATTTGTTCTTACAGTTATTGTTTCATTGCCATCTGCTGTGGACCATCTATAATCAACATTTGCAGGAGCACTACCATTATCAAACTCTGGTGCCAGAAGCTGAGATGCTCCGTCACATAAGCCAGTAGAATCAGGTAATGTAAAAAATGGCGTCGGATTAAGCGTAAGGATAAAAGTGTCACGCAAGGAGCAATCATTGTTATTAGTGAGCATTAGATCATATAGACCTTCAACCTGAGCATATACCTCATCTACGCCTCCGATTATCATAGTAGATCCTTCTGGCTCAGACATAAGATCAAAGTCAGTACCTGGAGCAAGACTACTCAAGCTGAATAAAACAATGCTATCACCATCACATATGGTTGCATCCGTAGCTAGCACCGGATCTGGCAATGCATTGAAGATAACTTCCGTCTGATCTGTGTTCGGACAGTTATTTTCAGTGGCTGTGACCGTATATATATCGTTAACTGTAACTTCTATTGTGTTGGTCGTCTCATTAGTACTCCATAGATAGTCAACTCCAGGATCACCAGGAGTCCCTAGGGTAACTGTCTCTCCATCACAAGACATGACTATATCTTGCAGTTCTAACAATGGTAATGCTTGGATACTGACCACTATAGAATCTCTTGTTACACAGACTCCATTGGTCACAGCAAGCTCATAGTTGCCTTCTTCTTCAATTGCAAAATTTACGTCTGTACTTAATACGTCGCCATTAAAATCACTCCATACTGCATCTTGAAAACTAAGCAAGTCATACGATAGCGTAGTGCCTTCACATATCGTTGTATCCAGTTCATCTGGCATCTGGTGTAGATCAAATTGTAGTGGCATATCAAACTGTACATCAATAGTATCATTGACAGAACAGTTACCAGAGCTTACTTCAACTCGATATTGATCTTCTACTGTGACTTCATTGATAGGAAGTCCCGCATTACTTGGAGACCAGGTATAATTGACATTTCCCGCAAGGGAGGCATCCAGACGAAGTAGATCCCCTTGACAAAGCGTTGTATCAGGAGGGCCTATGCTAAAAGCACCCAGATCCAAAACACTTACTGCTATCGTAGTATCTACCGAACATCTGCCTCGATCAGCAGTCAGAATATAGTCATCACCAATATCAACATTGATCGTGATGCCTTGCTCTCCAGTACTCCAACTATAAGATACATCGAGTTCTTGAGTTACAACAAGATCCAATGTCTCACCGGCGCAAATGGTTGTATCGCCAGTATTCAATTCAAATATAGGTGCTGCTTCAACATCTACACCGATTGTATCTCTTGAAAAACAAACACCTTCTATACCTTCAAATATATAATCTGAGCGACCAACAACGATAGGTGCTGACAATGTATCTTCATTACCAAGATCATCGCCAGTAGCGAGATCTATCCATCTGTGAGCTAAGGTTACTCCATCTCTTTTAGGTATACTGAGTTCAGTTGCATCCTCGCAGATGGTGATATCACTTCCCAATGAGACATCTGTTAATTGAGTAACTGTGACTATGCGTTCTTCTCTTGAGAAGCATGCGCCCCTAAATGCGTCAGCGACATAGGTTCTGGTATTTTGTGGATCTGCGGTTATAGTCATAGTCTCATCTCCCGTATTCCATCTAACACTATCAAATCCTGCTACCACAGACAAAAGTGCTAGATCACCTGCACAAATAGTTGTATCGGTCATATCTGTCATGACTTGGGTAATCATTGGATCAAAACTTACTTCAAGACTATCTCTATCTGTACAGATACCTTCAGTCACTTCTATAAAGATGAAACCATCAGCTGGGAGGGAAGCAGGAGTCAATTCAAATGAAGCTGTGCTGGTACCATCACTCCAGGTAAATGAAGAGTTGGTAAATGAAGGTGCGTCATATGTGCGCGTGTCATCTTCGCAAAGCGACAGCTGAGTGATCCGATCTCCAGCATCATCTACAAATACCATATCAAATGGTTCAAGATCAATACGTGTGATGTTGACGGTATCAAACTCGACGCACCCACCTCTATCGACGATAACAGTATACTCATCGGTGCTATTGACCGTGATAGTCTCTGTTGTCTCACCCGTACTCCACAGATAGGTCGCAGTTGGGTCCGAAAATCCTGGATCTAATATGGTACTTGCTCCTTGACATACTTCTCGATCATCTTGTCCAGGAAGTGTAAAAAAGGGCGCAAAGTCAACATTGATGGTATCTCTAATCTCACAGCCACTTGGTGTTAAGACTATGGCTATAAGTTCTCTTGCATCAGGGGCAAGTGTATATTCTAGATCCGTGCTTACTTGTGCTCCATTGAGTTCCCAACTTATAGACATGATAGCACTTGCCGTAAATGGCTGAAGTGATATAATCGAGTCATTACAAGCTGCAATATCTTCACCTAGAAAGCGTCTTGCAGCATCATTTTCTGCATCTGAAGGGAAAGTCCAATTATTGGTTCTTTCTCCCATACTACCCACACCTGCAAAGAAAGAACCTCCTTGGGCGCTAATATCTGAGATATCCATATAGCTCAGAATCAGTGAGATATCAGAGGCCAAAGAGAAGTTCTCTGATGTATTAGCTGCGCTGGTGCGAAATGTAATTGATTCGCATTGATCTCCTCTTCCTTCGAAGTAACTATCGACAGATACATCAACATCATCTCCTAGTTCATAAGTATGACCAGGTGTAAATATTAAACTATCGATGCTATATGACATACCTGTGAATATGCCATCGTTTCTGATGACCAAAGTATTGATGGTTACATCGTCAGTGACAAGTAGATGCGCTGTGCCATCTTCACTTTCAAATAAGACATCACCGATACTACCTGCATCTATACTAAACCCTGACTCAACTTCTGTGAATATCCATTGTGTACCAACAGCATTGATGCCACCGATCATTGATATCATAACGGGATAGGTCGTACCATCAAAAGTACCTGTGACAGTTATAGTTGATCCGTCGACCCGCACTATTACTGGCGCATCAACAGCTGTTATCATATTAGCTTGGACATCAAAGCCATCAGTCAAAAACTCGCCTGACCCTCCGATATTCAAAGTTCCTCTGATTACAAGAGATGTATCCAATCTAACTCTTGATCCCGCTTCTCCTTGGATGAATACATTGTTCAATATGTTAGGGGCTACATCAACGAAAAGATTATCAGTATTGTCGGTGTTGCCAGCAGTATTAGTACTAAAAAGAAAGACATCATCAATCAACCAGGACAGTCGTTCTGATGTAATTCTGATCCTAGGTTTTTCAGTTTTATTATCGACATCTTGATCAGCAATGATATTAAGAGAAGGCATGTCTATAGATCCGATGAATCCGGCCGTTGTAAATGTAAATGAGTTGACGAATACCGGTATGTCACTCACCACCATGGCACCAACTGCATTGCCGCTCGGAAATGAATTGTCATCAAAAAATACATTGTCTACTGACTTAGGAATACAAGCACCTCCTGGACCTCCCGAAGAGTTGGACCAGTTATTAGGGTCGTCCCAGTCTCCGCCATCTCCTACCCAGAAGAGATTAGAAGAGGGCCCTGTGAACATTAGGTTAGAACTATTATTACCTCCATTAAAGCCTCCAAACATACTTATAGTACCTGCTCGATTAGCCTCTATTCCTCGAAAGAAAAATGGACCAGTGAAAGAATCATTGTTAGTAGTTATGATTGCTCGAGGCCCATTATCAAACTCTGCAATCAATCTGGCATCTCCATCACATGCATCACTATTTGTGAAAAGGTCTCCTATCGCTTGTTCACTTCCATTTTCTAACTTTAGACTATAGCCATTGGCTATTTCGAGATTTTGGATCACATGATCGCCTTGGATTAATCCGTCTCTGTTGAAAGTGAGAAAGTTGATAAAAGGTGCTAACTCGCCATCTACAATTCGTGTAGTAAGCCTGGCATTGGATTCGACAAAATTGATATTGTTAAACGTGTACGGTATGTTGCCAGTCAATTCGATTACTGCGTCGGCACCAAAGAGGTTGATCACTGATGAACCAGCATCTAAAAATAGATTATCACTTTCCATGATAATCTCAGTGTTGCTATTGATCGGCCCTAAGAGAAGGACAGTCGAGCTACCAAGTATAAGACCTGCATCGTTGCCCGTATCAGGAACGAGTATAGCACGTGAGGTGATGTCATTGTCATTAGTGATTAGTTCTCCAGCTTGCAGTATGATGTCGCCACCATCTTGGACAAATAGATCTTGGAGCGTCCAATCGCCATTAAGACCATTGAAAATGACATCATTGTTGAATGATTGTCCATTCATCTGTATCTGAGCACCGGAATCTGTGGATCTAAAGACATAAGGAGCTAGAACATCATGAGTCATATCAGCAGAAAGAAAAAGAGAGCCATCTACATTAATAGTATCACCAACAGCCACTTGGAATATGGGCATGTTAGTCACATTGCGCCAATCCAAGTTTTGACAATTTACATTAGTGGATACCGTGACTACTTCTCCAGGTACACCAAATGAAAATTCATCGAAAATAGCATCAACAACACTACTCGGTACACCTGCACCACCAAATCCTCCAGAAGCGAATGACCAGTTGCCGGCATCATGCCAATCTCCCGCACCGCCTATCCAATAGAACTGAGCATTTAAGGTGCCACTTGTACCCAATAAAAGAAAGAAGAATGCATAGATATTCCTCAATTGCATAAAACCTTGTTGTTTGACTTAAATAAAACTTATCTCAGCGGTCGAAATTGTGCTAAAACACCAGTAGATAGGGTGAATAAGGTCCGTCAGCCCTTAATAAAAGAGTTGATGCTGTAATCGCATTAAAAACAAGACTCTAATATATTACAATTAAATGTAATATGATGAGCAAAGAGTAAGGATTTTTAGAGGCTTCGACTGATGCGACCACCACCAACCACATCGTCTCCTTCATAGAATACTGCCGATTGCCCTGGGGCGACACCTCTTACGTTGGCCATGAACTCAACTTGAAGGTCTTGGTCTTTGTTATAGACTTTTGCCAAGGTGCCTTTATCGTTGTACCTCACCATTGTTAAAGCTTCCATCCCATCAGTGATGCGGTCATATTTCTGGAAGTTGATATCGCTTACGATCATACCATTGCGCATGAGGTCATCTACTTCGCCGAGTACAACGACATTATCGTCAGGTCTGATGTCGGTTACATATTTGGGTGTCTTGAATCCACCACCGAGTCCTTTCCTTTGACCGATCGTATAGAAGGGATATCCTTCATGATGTCCAAGCAGATTGCCTTGCTGATCGACAAATGTTCCTCCTGCTACTTTTTCTTCTAACCCTGGCACTCTTCTTTTCAGAAATCCTCTGTAGTCATTGTCAGGGACAAAGCAGATCTCATAACTCTCAGGCTTCTCAGATAGCGCCTTATAACCGCGATCTGCTGCCATCTGACGTATCTCTCCTTTTGTGAATGGAGCCAGAGGGAAACGTGTCCGTGCCATACATGCTTGATCGAGACCCCATAGCACGTAAGATTGGTCCTTACGCTCATCGATAGCCTTAGATATAAAGTATCTGTTGTCCTTATGATTGATCTTAGCATAATGACCGGTTGCTATAAACTCACAATCCAGAGCATCCGCTCTTTTGAGTAGCGCAGACCATTTAATGTGTGTATTACAGAGGATACATGGATTAGGTGTTCGACCAGCAATGTATTCATCTACAAAGTCATCGATAACATAATCTCCAAATTCTTCTCGTATATCGACTATAAAGTGATGAAATCCCATGTGAACAGATACCTCACGAGCATCATTGATGCTATCTAAGCTGCAACATCCAGTTTCTTTTTTAGATCCTCCAGAACCTGCATAATCCCAAGTCTTCATAGTGATGCCCACCACTTCATAGCCTTCCTCGTGCATCAACATTGCAGTGACTGTGCTGTCTATCCCACCACTCATTGCTACTAAAACCTTCCCTTTTTTACTCATAGCTATGATTATAACTTTGACTATGTATATTATGATGTATTTTACGTGCTACAAATTTTTAGTATTTGTTAACGTAACTTTTATGAGACTTCACGTCAAATAAGTACACAAAGAAACTACTATGTATAGGATAAAGTCAAACCTCATCGCATGGATTGCTATAATTAGCATGTCCCTCATCTTCCAAGCTTGTGCAGTTAACCCAGTAACAGGGAAAAAAGAAGTAATGTTAGTATCAGAAGCTCAAGAGCTTTCCATGGGTCAACAAGCTGATCCTGGTATCATATCCAACTTTGGGTTGTATGATAATGAGCAGATGCAATCATTTATCAATGAGAAAGGTAAAGAGATGGGAGCGATATCCCACAGACCAAATCTTGATTACCAATTTCGGATCTTAGACAGCCCTGTAGTCAACGCATTTGCTGTACCAGGTGGATATGTATACTTCACCAGAGGTATTATGGCTCACTTTAATAATGAAGCTGAGTTTGCCGGCGTATTGGGACATGAGATTGGTCACATCACGGCAAGACATAGTGCTGCACAATTGAGCAAGCAACAGTTATACGGAGGTTTATTTGTTGCAGGGATGATTGTATCTGAGGAGTTTAGACAGTTTGGTCAGTTGGGACAACAGGCATTAGGCATGATGTTTTTAAAGTTTGGTAGAGATGATGAGAGTCAAAGTGACGAACTTGGCGTAGACTACAGTACACAAGTCGGATATGACAGTCATGAGATGGCTAACTTCTTTGAAGTCTTACATCGTATCCAGAAGAGAGCGGGTGTGAGTATACCTGAGTTTCAAAGTACACATCCAGATCCAGTCAATAGATTTAATAAAGTACACGAGATGTCTGATGCCTATCAGGCAGAGCTAGGGGCAACAAACCTGAAAGTAGGAAGAGACAGTTACTTGAGATTGATAGACGGATTAACATATGGAGATGATCCCAAGCAAGGTTATGTTAAGTTCAATACTTTCTTTCATCCCGTATTGAAGTTTCACTTTCCTGTTCCGCCAGAGTGGCAGGTTAATAATACACCACAGATGGTGCAGATGGCATCAACAGATGGCAAAGCTCTTATGTTGATGACATTGTCTCAGCAAAAGACATTGCAAGCTGCTGCTCAGGAAACAGTCGAGCAAGATGGCCTTGAAGTGATAGAGTCTTCACAAATAAACGTAAATAGACTGCCTGCAATAGCAATGTTATCTCGACTCAAATCAAATCCTCAGCAACAGCAGCGACAACAACAACAACAAGATCTTAGAATCTTGACTTACTTGATACAATACAATGGGTTAATTTATAAATTTCATGGATTATCACAGGCAACAGATTTCAATCTGTTCTCACGGATATTTCAGAATACCATGGGCAATTTTGATAGACTCACTGATCCTTCAAGAATCAATGTCACTGCTGATGTGATTCAGGTTGCTCAGGTATCAAGAGCTGAAGCTTTAGGCAGTGCACTTAGACGCATGAGGTTGTCAGAAGACGATATGCATGAGATCGCCATACTCAACAATATGCAACTTGAAGATGTGTTGCAACCTGGCATGTTAATCAAGACAATTAGAAGAGGGAAGAAGTAATTAGTTGATTCGTTAATGTGATGATTAGCTGATGTGTTGATGGCAAGCTGATTATAAAAAAGCAACTCTACTATTCGATTGTCACGATTCCTTTAGGTGTATCGAGTTCAATAATAATAGTAGACTCACTATCTTTTATATATGACAATTTTAATTCTAATTGTCTTAACACATCATTGATAGCAGTTGATTCTGGATGTGTAATTGTAATGTTAGTAATAGAACAATGTTGTTCAAGTGATGTGCTTGGATGTACACTATCTTTCCAATCCAACAAAAATGGGACTACTTCAACCGCCGGATTTGTCAATGGATCAGTTAGTTGCCACTGTAGCATTGATCCATCTTCTAAAGCTCGACTACCTTTTTGAACATTACCATATTCTAATTTGTAATTAGAAAGTGCTTTAGATTGTGCGTTGATGTTCTTAGTTTTTATCGCCCACCGCGTTATCCGCGACTTTTCAATTAGATCAATACCCATCCATCTTGGCGGATTAATGTTGCTGTTTGCAGGATCAGGAGCAAGAATTTCAAAATAAGCATGAGGACTAATCTTGAAGATTGCATTGTGAGTGCCTTTGGTCAGATGACGGCCACCGTATGTTGCTTCGATACCAGTAAGGTCTGATATATAATTTATACCACTCTCTAATTTCTTACAACAATAAACTATATGATCGATCTTGTTTAACAAGTTTTATGATTTGAGTATTGAATTAGAATCGACTCTTGGTATAATCTGGTCTAAGTCCAAGTCTCAAGCCTACTTGAAACTGGTTGATCGAAGAGGATATATTGCCAGAACCACCAAATAGCTCAGATAGATTATGACCAGAGACATCAAAGTATCTTTGATATTGGATAAATGGTGTAACGGTAATGAGGTCAGTCACTCCAATGTCTAATCCTAATCCCAATGATGCTTTAACATCAAAGTTGCCATCTTCTAAATTACTATTGCCAAAACTCTTCCTGGCAAAATCGGCTCCCACACCTCCCATAAAAAAGAAACCCTTTTTTATAAGACCACCTTGCTTACTAAAAGTAGGACAATCGCAGTCCCCAGTAAAGTCGAAAGCATAAATATGAACTAATAAACCACCACCGATCTGTTCAAGCGTCGAGTTCATATCGAGGACACCAGCACCTAGATTATCCACGACATCGGTTGCTCGATGATATGATATGTTAGGATAGAACTCTAATCTATGATTGGGTAGACGAAGCCAATAATCCAAAGTATACGTCTGCGAGGAAGAGAAGATCCGCTCACTGCGATTGAGCTCTTCACTCAAGAAGTTGTCCCAGCTATTTGCCTTGTTAAAGTTTTGACTTATCCTTATACCAAACTGGCCATTTGCCGAAAGGCTTAATGTCATCATGAGAAAACAAACAAAAGATCTAATCATAACTTCATAATAATGCATTGAAAACGCATCAAATCTAAGTAAGATTATCTTTGTGACCTAATGAAGACAAAGAATCAAAAGGATAGGGTAGAAGTGATCACTTTAGGTTGCTCTAAAAATCTGGTGGACTCCGAGAACATTGTGACTCAACTCAAGGGCAATGATATCCTGGCCTATCATGAACATGAAGAGGATCAGGCCAATATCGTCGTGGTTAACACTTGTGGATTTATAGACTTAGCGAAAGAAGAATCCATAGATGCTATCTTAGCTAATGTAGAACGTAAGAAAGCAGGCGAGCTCGACAAGGTATATGTCACGGGCTGTCTATCGCAGAGATATAAAGACGATCTAGAGCGAGATATACCTGAAGTAGATGCCTACTTCGGTACCATGGACTTACCTGCGTTATTGGCCCGATTTAATGCTGATTACAAGCATGAATTAGTTGGAGAGCGTAAGATATCCACACTCCCACACTATGCGTATCTTAAGATCTCAGAGGGTTGTAATAGAACCTGTTCTTTCTGTGCGATTCCATTGATGAGAGGTAAGCATATGTCTAGATCTATAGAGGATCTTGTTCATGAGGCAAGTACGCTTGCGAAGAGAGGAGTTAAAGAGTTGATGTTGATCGCACAAGAATTGACCTATTATGGGTTAGAC
>CAZRXJ010000020.1:0-12284 GCA_964604025.1 uncultured Saprospiraceae bacterium
GCTGGCATGGGTGCTAAGGTATTTTCTATTTGCATACGGTAATAGTGATGAACTCGTATGGATGTTATACATGGGCATCATACTGCATGGCATATGCTATGACTTCTTTTTTGTAACGGGACAGATCTATGTTGATAACGCTGCACCAAAAAAGATTCAAGCCAGTGCTCAAGGTATGATTACATTAGCTACCTATGGCATAGGTATGGGCATCGGGTCATATGCGAGCGGTATCGTAGCCCATCATTATAAGACTGGAGAAAGTCAACATCTATGGGAGATGATATGGATGGTGCCTGCTGTAATGGCTATTGTAGCAGTGATAGCATTCTTCATATTCTTTAAAGAAGAAAAGAACACTGCACCTTCTACTTCTTGATTATTAGACGGTAGCATATGAATTGTAAAAATTGTGCAACACCAGTATCTTCTAACTACTGTAGTCATTGTGGACAAAATTCTAAAGTCAGTAAAATCACCTTTTCTAAGCTTGTAAATGAAATAGTTGAAAACATCATTCAAATCGACAAAGGCTTTCTATACACGGCTAAAGAGCTCTTTCAAAGACCTGGAAAAGCTATATTAGAATACTTACGTGGGCAGAGAGTTAATCACTTGAAACCCATCACATATTTACTAGTTTTGTCAACTATGTATTTTCTAATTTCAAGCTTCACAAATGAGAACACATGGATCAATGACTTGATGATTGGATTTAATAATGGCGCGATGCATGAAGACTCAGAATCAGAAACCCCCAAAGTCTTTGGTTGGTTTGCGAACAATTATGCATATACATCATTATTGCTTCTTCCAGTATTTTCTTTGGCAACTTATTTATGTTTTACCAAATTGGGTAAAAACTTTCTTGAGCATATAGTTATCAATTCCTACATATCAGGTCAGCAGGCAATTATATATTCCATTTTCGCATTGATTAATTCAAAAGTTGACCATGATATTCTGGAATTCTTACCCTTTCTAACAGCATTCATTTATTGTCTCTGGGCATATTTGCAACTTTATGAGAATCGTAAGAGTATCGTAATCGTCTTGTTTCTACTGATAACTAGTTACATCCTTTATCTCATAATGAGCTTTGGCCTTATGCTAATGCTAATGTTGATTCAGAATATTATGTGATCAAACAAAGTATTTGATCATCTAATTCGCATATTCTTGCACGGTACAATAGGCCTTGAAAGAGTTGATCGACTATGCTACTGTTTTCTTCCTTTTTGTTTTAAACAGTTCTTTGATTTCTTTTTCTTTTAGAAATCCAAGATCTAAGAAAACTGCAGAAACAAACTTCTTGATGTCTTGATAATCTTTACTTCTTTTTTCAACAAACTTTCTAAGTAGTTTCTTGACATAAGTCATGCTGATGCCTTTGATATTCTGATTAAACTTCTCATTATCAAATGCATTCATATAAATTGTAAAAGTCTTATTGAGTTCGAAGTATTCATTGAAATCTTCTTCAACTAAGGCAGACATGAATCTTTTGAATTTGCTAAAGATCACATTACGGAGACATTCATTTTGGGGTGAAAGTCCTTTGTTAGAATTGTGATAATTTCTTGCTAGATCTACAGCATCACCGTTTATATATCCTATATGGTCGATCTGGTCTATTGTAAGATTGAACTCTTTAAATCGAGCAAGACTTGTCTTTTGGACGATTGAGTTAAGTCTCTTGTGATCATCTTCTTTTAGTTCGTATCCTTTAGCTTGCATACTGCCGAGCGTATCAAAGAAGATAGCTTCTTCCTCATAGTCTTTATACTCATCCAATCTAGATATAAGATTCTGCTGCTCGGGTGCTTTCAAGTTAAAGTAAAATCCTATCAACAACAAGATCTCAAGATGTTCTGAACTCGTACCTAACTTATCATTATTAAGTATACCATCTATATATTGATATACACTTTCTCCAGAATCACTACCCAACGATGCTCTGTATCGTAAAAAGTTAACGATAGATTTGAATTCAATCTTTAGTTCTGGTGAAGTCGTAGGAAGCGTAGCTGTGAGGTAGTTGAAAGAAACAAACTGTTTGGCATATTTCAGATGACTGGTATGTCTTGATCGTTGATCTGTGTACTTTGATAACTTGTGGGTCTGGAGAAATGCCTTGACTAACTTGTTATCTATCTCGGCTATAAGATTGGTTATCCATATATCGCTGCTCAAGGCAAATCCTATCTCTACCGTCTGACCGATCCTATTCTTAAGGATGTCAAAGTTAAACGAATTGCAAATAGACATCAAGATCTTCTTAAAGTGTTCTTGTGGTCTACGATACTTGTACTGATCATTAATGGTACCTCTTAAAACAGAATAACCCAAGATTCTTGGAAGAAACAACCCTTCGTATAAGGGATCAAGTAAGAGCAACTCAAGCGATTCTAATTGTAACGGATCATTGAGGGCAACTTGCGAGTGTAATTCTTCAATCTTAGGTTCAAATTCTTTCTTTAGCGCTTCATAGAATGATTCATCTTCTTCATCTAAATAAGATTGAAGATGAGCAGAAGCTTGTATCTGACCCTTTATTTCTGATAGTACTTTGCTGTACTTAGCATCTAATTCATTCATGATAAGGAGGTGTAATTAATCATCATAATGTTTTTATGAAAATAGAAATCAACAAATAGAACAAAAAGTAGTCACCTACTTATTTATTCTTCCTCGGCTGAAGGTGCAGGAGCAGTAGCTTCTTCGACTTCTGCTTTAACCTCCTCTACTACAGGTGCCTCTTCTTCAGTTTTAGCAACCACTTCTTCCGCAGGAGCTGGGGCTTCTTCTTGTACTTTAGATGTCGCTTCTTCTACAGGAGCTGGAGATTCTTCTTGAACTGCCGTAGCAGCTTCTTCTCCTTCCGATGCTGGAGCTTCTGGTTTCTCTTGAAAATCACTTAGCGCAGCAGAAGCAGCTGCTTCCTCTACATAGACTTTCTTAGGAGACCCAGATACTCTTTTATGAAAGTCTAACTTCTCTTGAAGGCTTTGTGCAAATCGCTCTGCTATTCTTGCTTCTTTAGCTGTTACGTATTCATTGAAGAGTTCATCCGCTGCTTCTTGAGACATAGCCCCTTTAGCAACACCTCTTTGTAAGTGTTTTTTATACAGAACTCCTTTGAATCTGAGGATAGATCTTGCAGTTTCAGTAGGCTGTGCACCTTTCAATAACCACTCATATGCCTTTTCTCTATCAAGTTCGATAGTTGCTGGCTTGGTCATCGGGTTATAACTACCGATCTGTTCTATGAATTTTCCATCTCGAGGAGATCTTGAATCAGCAACTATGATATGATAAAACGGTTGCTTTCTTCGGCCACGTCGGGCCAATCTAATTTTTACTGGCATTACTTGATAATTTAATTGGATAAACCATACCTCGATATGTCAAAAATGACTGCGAGGATTAATAACTGTGCAAAAGTACACTATTTCTTAGGATCAACCTATAGCTCTACGGATATGGTCTCTACTGTATCCCTAAGTGCTAAAAACTGAAACTCATATTTACGGATAGTGGCTTGTATGTCTATTGTATCTTGTCCACTAAACTTTACTTTATATTCTTGATCTCGTGGCCCGATTTGATTAAAGCCTTCTTCCGTTACGGCATATGGATAGTTCTCTTCAGCTCCATATATGTTAGTGGTAAAAGTAGAATCAGAGGTGAATTCGAAAAATCCATCTTCAAGGGTCTCTGTAATACGATTATCGCGCGCTGCCTTAATTATGATCCATTTACCGATCAGGTGATTAGCATCAACTTTCTCGCTTTCGCAAGAAGAAGTTATAAGACTACCAACCAATAATAAAATGAATACTTGGAATTGATAATAGGATGCTGAGGTATGTAAGGCCAGCACCTGCACCGTTACTTCTGGGTAAACTTGCGCTCCTTAATCTTAGCTTTCTTACCTACAAGATTTCTCAAATAGAAAAGTTTAGATCTTCTCACCTTACCTTTCTTATTGACTTGGATACTTACAATATTAGGTGATGACAAAGGCCAGATGCGCTCTACACCAAAATTGCCAGACATCTTTCTGACTGTAAAGGTCTTTGTCGCCCCTTTTCCTTTTATCTGAATGACGTCTCCTTTGAAAACTTGAATTCTCTCCTTGCTTCCTTCTACAATCTTAGAGCTCACAGAAACATTATCACCAGGCCCAAAAGCTGGATAATCTAACTTTTTAGCTACTTCGTCTTGTACGTATTTGATGGCGTCCATATCTACCTTAATTTAAAAAGGACCGCAAAGATATGTTTATCTTCGGATTCTTTCATATTATTTTTTCTATAATATGAAGTTTTACTCTACGATCTCTACACATGTGAATCCCGTACCGTTAGGTCCTATCAAGTCGAGGTATTCGTCCAAGCTATTAACCACAAGATTGTTCTGTGCTGCCAGTGCTTGAAAATTACTCTCACATACTTCTACAGAAGTTGCTCTTAAAGTACAGTCAAAGCATCTTTCTGAATCACCACAACTGCTCAGAATTATGGTAGCAATGACTACTACTATCGTTGTTATGTATCTCATCTATATAACTGCTATGGTTATCTAATCAAAGTAGCCACGCCTCGCTTCTCTATCTTTCCAAATCGTGGTACATCATAAGTACTAAGATATGAATATACGCCAAGAGGCATAAGTTGTCCTGTATTATTTAGTTTCCCATTCCAGCCTGAACTAGGATCATCTGTCTGAAACACTATCGTTCCCCATCTGTCAAAAATCAACAACTCATAGTTAGCGATAAGATCTGTATTACCTTTGCCAAAAAAGAGATCATTCTTATCATCTCCATCGGGTGTAAATGCGTTGGGGAACTGGAGTTCAACTATAGGAGACACAAATATTGGCTTGGTAATCGTATCAAGACAACCTGTATTATCTCTTACAAGCAGTGTCACATTAAAGATGCCAGTATCCTGAAATGTATGGCTCGTCGTCTGTCCAAAGTCTGAATCACCATCTCCAAAAGACCAAAAGAATTCTCCAGGTACATCCGACGTACCAGTAAATGAAACTCTGTTATTTGAAATAGTTGGCCGATCGGGACTAAAGTCAAAATCCACTGAAAAGCCGTCTCTGATCTCAACAAAATTGTTAAAAGTCTGCACAGCAGTACAACCAGATGGTGAGGTAACAGATAATCTTATATCATACTCACCAGGCTCGGTGTAGATATGTGTAGGCGATAATTCTGTCGCTTCTGGCCCGTTGGTTCCATCACCAAAATCCCATAATACATCATAGGTGCTATCTATGGGTTCGGAGATATTATCGAATGTCACAACTCCTGGCAGACATGTAATAAATACACTTGGCAAAACAGCCAAATCTGCTGGGATCGGTGTGTAAGGAAAGCTTTGAATAAGAGAGTCCCTACATCCATTGTTGTCCGTAACTTCAAGCACTACTTCTTTTATCCCAGGTGTAGAATATTGGTGTGTTGGATCTTGTAGTGCTGATCCATTGCCATCACCGTAGTCCCATCGCCAACTTACAATCCGATCTGCTTCAGTAACACTTAGGTCAGAAAAATCAACTGGTCCTGCCTCACAGGTATCTAAAGAAAAGTCATAATCTGCACGAACGTCAGGAAACAACCGCACAACGATATCTGCGCTATCAGAACATATAAAGGCGCCTGGATTGAGTTCCAATCTAGCGTCATAAGTCCCTAAACCAGGAAATGTAATCAAAGGATTCTCTTCTGATGATCTCACTATAGTCCCATTGATATCAAACTCCCAAGCAAATTCATTGATGAAAGCTTCATTTCTACTATTGCTGATGAATTGTACATCATTATCTCCACAAGCGAGCACTTCAAATCTTCCATCAGGCAACGGATTATCTGATCCTACGATGGCCTCTATGTCCTTCTCGCATGCTGTAATGACAAATTGCATATCTCGCCGGATGCGACTCAACACCACACCATCGCGATACTCTGTTGCACACACGGCCATGACGAGTTCTCCTATCACGTTAGGCGTACCACTTATCAATCCAGTGAACCGATCTATAGAAAGCGCTGGATCACCAGGCACGGGCTCTTCTTCGCTAAAAAATGATGGATCAAATCTGACTTCTCTAAAATCCCCAGGCAGACAACCACTTGGAAAAGGGGCTACTTCATCACACTCAGACTGTCTCTGGTTAGCAGGCACGAATCTTCCGGAAGAAAGTGGTACACAGAGTTCGTATATGACACTATCTACTTCATTATCTACAACAGAATGGTCAAACCGAAATGGAAAGCCAGCACAGAGGACTGAAGGAGGAAACTGCCTATATCTTATAGGATCATTACACGTCCTGAGCCCTTCGGGTGTAATCTGGATCTCAAATACCGATCCTTCTCTGGAAGCATTTAAAATGTTGGTCACACCTACACCGCGACAGCATCTCTGATAGGCTATCATATAGTCATCATCTATAAGGTCTAATGTCAATTGAAACTGATAGACACCTCTGATCATCTCTAATGCAGGGCCAGATATCAAACACTCAAGATCATTAATTGGAACTGGTTCTTCTGGTATAGCTATCAGTAGCGGACCTACCGTCTCTACCCACACCCATCGACCTTCTAATAACCTGTATACACCAAAAAATGCCATACTATCAAAACTCCTGGCTGCATTGGGATCTGGATTAGGTCGATTGTCCCTAAACAATTGAAATTCAACATTTAACGTAGCGTTATTTGCTATAGTATCTACCTGTATACACTCGTAAAATACATCTCCACCGATGATGTGACTTCCATGCATATCAAAATGGAACAAAATAGATATACAAAAAATCAATATATATTTAGACATTTGCAACTTTGAAAATCGAACTATCAAGGAATACGCATTAGTTAGAGTTAGATTAACGCTCGCAGTAAAGATAGTGTTATAATATTAGCAGATAAGATGCACGAAACACAGGAATTGTCGCTTATTATTCAAGAGGAAGCTAGAAAAGCAGTACTTTCTATCAAAAAAGGTAGAGTGCTGCTCTATCCAAGTGATACGCTTTGGGGTTTGGGTTGTGATATCACTAACAAAAGCGCTGTCGCAAGAATATATGAGATCAAACAAAGAGATCCCAATAAGCCCTTTATTCTTTTAGTCGATAGCATAGAGATGTTAAAAAGATATATCTCCATGATACACCCCAGAGTAGAGACCTTATTGATGCATCACGTCCAGCCACTTACGATTATATATAAAGCTAATGATGTACTGCCAGATCATCTATTGCCAGATAGCGAGACGGTAGCTATAAGGGTAACACATGATCCTTACTGCCAAGCCATCATATCACAGTTAGATCAACCTTTGATCTCAACATCGGCCAATACTGCTTCATTTCCGACACCTCTTTTATATGAGGAAATCGAAGAACGAATACTTGAAATGGTTGATGATATTGCTGATCAACGACTGTATGCCAAGGCGACAAAGCAAGCATCGGTCATTGCAGTTTTTAACAAAAAAGGAGAATTGGATTTTCTACGTAATTGATTAGTAGCCTAAAGTAGAACTATACTCCTCCGCTGATATAACTTCAACAGCTTTCTTCATCATTGGATCGATCATGTCCACGTTAATGAGTGCTCCATGTTGCATATAGCGGACTGTGTATAACCAGGACAAATATTCTCGTCGTTCACTACTACAACTGTCGATTAGAGTTAGAGGATCATACGATTGCATCTTCTGGAGTAGTGTATCTATCTCGGTTGTAGATGACCAAAGCTTGTGTTCTACTACTATATTTTTAAGCTGTTCAAGAAGTTTTTTTTCTGTAAAACATGTAGTCATGTCAATGTCGACCTTTACCCCTTTCTGAACGCTTAAGGGCCTTTTGTTAGTGATCGTATAATAGGTCGTATCCTCTGTTGTAGGCAGATATATACTACGACCTGTAGGCAATATGTATTCGCCAATGGAAAGGTTGATTGAAGCATCGTTAGAAAGGTCGTAATTCTGTTGAATCAGTCCTTTTCCATACGTATCTTCTCCTATTAATACTGCTTTATCATGATCTTGGAGAGAACCTGCCAAGATCTCACTTGCTGAAGCAGAACTATTATTACAGAGTATAACTATCCGCTCGATTGTCAAAAAACTTCGACCATTGGATATATATTCATGAGCCTTATTTATCCTACTTTTTGTAGAGAGTATGGGCACGTCTTTTTCTGCAAATAGTTGATTTAAAATTTTTACTGTCTCTTCCACAACACCACCAGGGTTATCTCTCAAGTCCAATATTAAGTATGTTACATCTTCAGCCAAAGTATTCTTATGCTTCTCCATGATCTCCATGAAATCGCGATATACACTATTATAAAATCTTCTAATTTTCACATAACTGATAGTCTTCTGATAGCCGTCCTTCTGAATGATAAAGTCTTCAATAAGTGGATATGATATCTCTTCTATAGTCAACTCTATCGTGCGAGATAATCCTTCTTGTTGGTCATAGATTTCTAATTCGACTACTTCATTAAGATCACCGTTGGTCATAACTGATAAAGTATCCATGTTAGACTCGTTAATAGGTAGCCCATTGATAGACAACAAAATATCTCCTCGTTCAATGAACGACTCATCAGCAGTAGATCCATCTATAATATCATAGATATATGCAGAGTCTTTGGACAAGGCAATATCGATACCAATCCCTTGCCCCACTCCTTTGATATAAGTGTCATACAAACTGTTTTGGGCTTTAGGAAAGTAATGACTGTATGGGTCTAACTGATTGATCATTTCAGAGATAACAGCGTCGACATAACCATCATCCGGCATCGAACCATAATACTTGGACTGTATGTGTTCTGAAGCTTGATAAATTGCCTTATGACTGGATTGTTGATCGTCTTGGATGATACCATCATCTGCTAATGAATCCTGCAATCTCATACCAATTATCATGCTAATCACACTGATTACAGCCATCAAGAGGGGCAGTCTAGCATTTTCAAATTGGTTGTTAATATTCATTCGTAATGGAAGGTGCAAGGTAGCCGAAAAAGTCATTATTAAAAACTCAAATGAAACACAGACAGACAAAATATGTGAACAATAAATTATTGAAATATGATTTAGGTACGGTCAGAGCTGTATATACAGAGGCTTTTTTAGCATATTTACTGTTACAATTAATATATACTAACGTTTTTACAAATTTTTTCTCCGATGAAATTAGACAACACAGACCTCAGGATCATAGCGATGATGCTAGAGGACGCAAAGACTTCTTATGCCGAGATCGGCAAGGAGCTGCATGTCTCAGGTGGGACAGTGCATGTACGTCTTAAGAAACTTTCCGAGATGGGAGTGATCACAGGTAGCAAACTCAAAGTTGATTTTTCAAAATTGGGTTTTGATGTGATTGCTTTTGTAGGGATTTTTCTTGAGAAGAGTCAATACTATGCCAATGTCATAGCGGACTTAAAGGAAATACCAGAAGTAATATCTGCACATTACACAACTGGTAACTACAGTATATTCACTCAGATCTTGTGTAGAGATACTGATCATCTTAGAGAGATTTTATCTACTAAGGTTCAGCAGATAGAGGGAATACAAAGAACAGAAACTTTTATCTCACTTGAGGAGTCTATCCACAGGCCACCATTGGTTGTCAATAAAGAAGCTCCTAAGAAAAAGAGGAGAAAGAAGTAATATTACTTTGTCGTACCTTTAATGAATAAGAATTAGGCTCCTAAATAATGTTTTAGGAGCTTACTTCTTGAAGAAGAACGCAGTTTATTAATAGCCTTATCCTTAATCTGACGAACCCTTTCTCTGGTCAAGCCAAATCTTTCTCCTATATCTTCAAGTGACATCGGATGTTCGGATCCGATACCAAAGTAAAGTTTTATAACATCACATTGGCGTTCAGTTAAAGTTCCTAAGGATCTCTCGATCTCTGTTCTAAGTGACGCACTATATTCTAGACCAGTATCTGTTCCAGGAGTAGCACTATTTTCTAAAACATCAAGAAGAGAATTATCTTCTCCATCCACAAATGGAGCATCCATTGATACATGTCGAGCTGCCACGCCAAGTGTGGTCTCAACTTCTTCAGTTGGGATCTCTAATAACTCTGCGAGTTCGCTAGATGATGGTTCTCTTTCATATTCTTGCTCAAGTTCTGAAAAAGCTCTATTGATCTTATTTAGTGAGCCGACTTTATTCAATGGCAGACGTACGATACGAGATTGCTCTGCTAGTGCTTGTAAGATCGATTGTCTGATCCACCAAACGGCATACGAGATAAACTTAAATCCTCTTGTTTCATCAAATCGCTGTGCAGCTTTTATAAGTCCTAAGTTACCCTCGTTGATTAGGTCACTTAGAGATAATCCTTGGTTTTGGTATTGCTTTGCAACTGAAACTACAAATCTTAAATTGGCTTTGGTTAACCTTTCGAGTGCTTCTTGGTCACCTTCTTTTATTCTTTTGGCGAGATCAACTTCTTCTTCGGGAGTAAGTAAGTCAACTTTTCCTATTTCTTGGAGATATTTTTCTAAAGATTGGCTTTCACGGTTAGTGATGGATTTAGTAATCTTTAACTGCCTCATACAAACTTCTATTTCAAGTGATCGGTAAAAATGTTACTGGGACGAATATATGCTCTTTTAAAATAAATTGCTTGATGAAATCCCGGCTTGCGCATAAGTATAATGCTTCTAACAATAATATTCACTAATCTTTGATTTATTGAGATTTTTATCCTTAATTGCCGCATCCTTAACAAAAAGGGGTTTTAATCGCATAATAAGGCAGGAATGAAAAGAGTGAAAATTGATATGGAGTTCATACTACGTGCGTCTCCTGCCATTCTGTATACTTTCTTGACCACACCTGCATGCCTTATAAGATGGTTTTGTGATGCTGTGGACATTCAAGATGATGTTTACACATTTACATGGCAAGGAGATGATGAGTTGGCAGAACTGGTTGATGATCTTGAAGAAGAAAGAGTGCGATTCGTATTTGAAGATACTGACGACGGAGAATATCTCGAATTTCGGATGTACAAATCCGCAGTTACAAATGAAACGGTAATGGAAATTTCGGATTTTTGTGATGAAGGTGAAGAGAAAGAGCAACAAGAATATTGGGAAAATCTAATCACTGTACTCAAGAAAGAAACTGGCGGATAGAACTTCTTTATTCAGTTTTTAGTTATTTATTAGTTAGAACTACCAGAGGATTAATAAGATGACGCAAGTCTTATGCGTTAATTATCTAATTATTAATACCGGATTCTATTGAAGTTATCTACTCATATTTGGCAAGGACTAATCACGCTCACATTGATTATATGCAGTTTGTGGGTCTATGACCGCTTTTTTAAAAGCGTCGAAATCATAGAGTACACTCCTAATTATTATCATGAAGTCAGCTTAAAAGATCAGTTAAGTAGAAGATCAAATGCCCTTGGATCTTCCTTCCCTAACTTTGTAACTGTTGCTGATAAGGCAATGGCTTCGGTCGTTTATATCACTTCGTATGAAAAGATCAATGATTCAAGATTTAAAGATGAATTTCAAATAGAGAAAGGTTCAGGTGTGATCATATCACCAGAAGGAGATATCGTTACTAATTATCATGTCATAGCCGATGCTGACTTTATAGAAATCACTTTAGAAGATAAAAGAGAATTCAAAGCAGAAGTAGTAGGTACAGATGAAGCCACGGATCTTGCACTCTTGAAGATTGAATCCAATGGACTCCCCTTTCATAGATTTGCTAATTCTGATTCTCTTAGTGTAGGTGAGTGGATCTTGGCCATTGGCAATCCTTTTGGATTACAATCAACTGTCACCGCTGGCATCGTAAGTGCTAAGGCGCGTAATATCGATGTTATTGATCATACTGATATCGAGTCATTCATACAGACTGATGCAGTTATCAATCC
The DNA here is from genome assembly GCA_964604025.1 of uncultured Saprospiraceae bacterium. GTDB lineage: Bacteria > Bacteroidota > Bacteroidia > Chitinophagales > Saprospiraceae > JAJRXG01. The sequence continues at coordinate 11,968 of CAZRXJ010000020.1, forward strand.
TGGCAGTAGTGGTGGTGCTCTTGTCGATGCATCAGGTTCATTGATGGGTATCTATTCAGCCATATTATCCAAGTCAGGCAATTATGAAGGGCTTTCATTTGCTATACCCAGCAACATAGCCAGAAAGGTAGTTGTTGATATCAAAGAATTTGGTGCAGTACAAAGAGGGAAGATAGGTATCAGTATCAGTGATGTTGATGCACAAATATCTGAAAGAATAGGCCTTCCTTTCATTAAAGGTGTCTATATCAACTCAATAAACTTAAACAGTGCAGCAGCTGACGCAAGACTCAAGAAAAATGATGTCATCACTGCCG
>CAZRXJ010000021.1:0-12252 GCA_964604025.1 uncultured Saprospiraceae bacterium
TATAACCGACCAAGATGGGTGCAATATCGACGGCGCAAAGATATATAAAAAAATAAAAAGGGTTAAACCCTCTCATACCTACACAAGATAATATGCCTTTTAGTTGTCTAAGTATATAGAAGAGAACAATGAAAAATATGGCTATATACCCCAGTGTCATAGCATTCATGCCTGGTACAAACTCAACAATCAATATAACAGGTAACAAGAAAACACCGAGCATTATATTGTGGATAGCTATTGAATAATTATGTTGACCAACTTCTTTACCAACTGGATAAACAGCACTAATAATCCACATAACAATGTGGCGCACAGCATAACATATAAGCACAGCACCAATAATTATAAAGAGGTTAGTTATAAGAGAGGTCTCTATCTTCCCAATAATCAACCACGTAGCAAAAGCCATATTCATGATGAAAAAAATGTACAGCACTATAAATTGTGGATTACTCCATGCTTTAGTATCTCGATATAAAGTCTTTAGGTAATTAGAGTTAATACTTGAATTGGCTATAGAACCAAATCTTTTGCGATCCATACTTATGGCTAGTGTTAAAATGATCATCATAACTAAAGAATATACCAAGACAATCAATTTCATATCAACAGGCCTCTTTAGACCTATACCTGTCACTTCCGTTTGGCTTTTGGTCTCTATATTGGCTTCAGAAGACGATATTCTTTTATCAGGAACCTCAAATGGATTGTTGTTTAATTTTGTTGGCGTAGAGATTAACCCTTCAGTATGTGATTTATTTTCGTTAATTGAATGGTTGGTTGTTGTATCGATTCTATCTGATACAATGGGGTCTTGTACTATAACAATGTCTTTTTTCTGTCCTCTTGTAGGTATATCGAACGGATTGTTGGCTTGTCCTACACATACAACATAAGCGAACATCAACGATATAAAATAAACATACTTCACTCCCCAAAAATAGGATTATCTTACAAAGAAGAATACAGTGAAATCACTGTTAATGCCCTGTTAATTATTGATCATCTCCAGCAACTATGGAATAAGTGATTAAATCTTTGTTGTATGCCTAATCATCTGATACGCAGACTCGCTATACTTGGGGCCATCTCAATCTTTGGCATTGTATTGATACAAGGTATAACCCTGACTAGAAGTTATGATTTAGAAGAGAAAGCGTTTGATCAAACTGTCAGAGGTGCTTTATATCAAGTAGCAGAAAAACTAGCGATCAACAACAAGTCACAATTACCTAAAGAAGATCTTGTCCAACGTAAAACTTCTAATTTTTATGCTGTCAATATCAATGACATTATTGATGCAAACATACTCGAGGATTATTTATATCGAGAACTTGGCAAAAGAGGTGTTAATACTAATTTTGAGTATGCAGTTTATGATTGTCAATCACAAGAAATGGTCTATGGCAATTACTGTCATATGGGTGAACTGGAAGAGACCAAAGACAGCCCTGGGTTAGTACCAAAATTTGACAATTTAATATATTATTTCGTTGTTGGTTTTCCCTCACGAGATAGTTATTTGTTGGCAAGTATATGGCAAATTGTTCTGTATAGTTTTTTAACATTATTAGCCCTTTTCTTTTTCATTTATGCTTTGTGGGTCATACTACAACAAAAGAAACTATCGGAGCTTCAGAAAGACTTTATCAACAACATGACTCATGAGTTTAAGACACCTATATCTTCTATCAAGATAGCTGCTAACGTACTTAACAAGGACCCATCCATTCAAAAAAATGAACGCTTGAAAAAATATGGGCAAATTATAATAGATCAAAACGATAGACTCAATGAGCAAGTGGAGAAGGTGCTTAACCTGGCTCGCTTAGAACAAGATAGTTTTAAGTTAAACTTTCAAGCATTTGATGCACTTGATGTGATCAGGGCTATCGTGTCTTCTGAAGAATTAAAATTGAAAGAAAAAGGCGCGGGACATATTTCATTATCTGAGTCAGATGATTTGTTTATGATAAATGCAGACAAGCTTCACTTTTCTAATGTCCTGTACAACATTATAGACAACGCACTAAAATACTGCTATACTGTACCCGATGTAATTATAAAAACTTATAGAAAAGGAAAGAATTTTACGATTGAAATAAAGGACAATGGTATCGGTATTAATACCGAGCATTTTGAAAATCTTTTTAAAAAATTCTACAGAGTCCCCACTGGTGATCTTCATGATGTTAAAGGATTTGGGTTGGGGCTTTACTATGTTAAAAACATATGTCATGCACACGGCTGGGATATTCACGTTTCTTCCACACCAGGCTCTGGCTCTATCTTCACAATAAAAATACCCTATGAATCCTAGAATCCTATATGTAGAAGATGATGAAACCCTAGGTTTTGTTACTAAAGACAGCCTTTCGCAAGAAAACTTTAATGTCGATCATTTTATTGATGGGCAAGAAGCCAAGAGGGCATTCAAAATTAACACGTATGATATCTGTATAATCGATGTGATGCTTCCTAAGTTAGATGGTTACGCTCTGGCAGAATATATCAGATTTAGAAACACCCAGATACCCATCATATTTGTTACCGCCAAATCAATGCAAGAAGACAAATTGAAAGGTCTGAAAATTGGTGCAGATGATTATATAACCAAACCTTTCAGTATAGAAGAGCTCATCTTAAAAATCAATATTTTTTTAAAAAGAAAATATGTAGAGCTTGAACAACACGTTATTCACAAGATTGGAAAATTTGAATTTGATGTTTCTAATTTAATTTTGTCTATCGATGATGAAAAAATCAAGATGACACAAAGAGAAGGTGAATTACTATATGAATTAGCCACGAGACAGAACAAAGTTGTAAAAAGAAAAACTCTTTTGGAAAAAATATGGGGAAAAGAAGATTACTTCCTTGGTAGAAGTATGGATGTCTTTATTTCCAGACTTAGAAAATATCTTTCGCGAGACAAGTCAATCCAGATTGAGAATGTTCATGGTGTTGGGTTTAGACTCTTGGTCGAGTAGTTAAGTTACAGTTGCTAAAAGTTGACTTCTGCAAGTTCCATTATCCTGATATGTTCCAATAGATACTTCTTGCAATGTATTGATCAACTTCATATCTGAAGGAACATCTACTTTGATATAATTGTCTGTATATCCATGTAGTCTTTGTCCTTTCAATTGTTCTTCTATAAGAACTTTTCTTACTTCTCCAAGGTGCTGTTGATAAAAATGTTCTTTCTTTTTTTGAGAAAGTATCCGAAGCTTTTTATTGCGTTCCTTTCTAACATTCATAGGAATAGAACGCTCCATTTGTTGTGCTAGAGTATTGGCTCTTTCTGAATAAGTGAATACATGTAGATAACTGATGTCAAGATCCGTAAGATACTTCTGCGTTTCTATAAAATCTTCTTCATCTTCTCCTGGAAATCCTACAATAACATCTACACCAATACAGCAATGTGGCATTAGGGTTTTGATCATCGCAACCCTATCTGTATAAAGTGCTCTCTTATATCTTCTTCTCATCAAGGAAAGGATCTTATCTGAGCCACTTTGAAGGGGCATATGAAAATGAGGCATGATCCGTGAAGAAGAAGCAACAAGAGATATTATCTCGTTATGACAAAGATTAGGCTCTATAGAAGAAATCCTTATTCTTTCTATGCCCTGCACCTCTTCAAGTGCCTTTAGAAGATCAAGAAAAGTAGATTGTCGATTCCCCAATTCGTCTATGCCAAAATCTCCAATATTTACACCTGTAAGAACGATCTCCTTAGTTCCACTTTCTGCAATACGCTTAGCGTTGTCTACAACACTATCGATTGTAGCGCTTCGACTTTTTCCCCTAGCTTGTGGTATCGTACAAAAAGTACATTTGTAGTCACAACCATCTTGTACTTTTAAAAAAGTCCTAGTTCTATCTCCAAATGAAAAAGCCTCTTCAAATGAATTAACCTCAGATACAGCTCCCGCTTTTATCATTCCTTTATCAGTGGCTTTGCTAAGTCCTTCTACATAATGCTGGACATTAAACTTCTCAGCTGCACCCAGAACGAGGTCAACTCCAGGAATCTCAGCAATCTCTTGAGGTTTTAGTTGTGCATAACAGCCGATGACAATAACCTTTGCTTCGGGGCTCTGACGCAAGACTTTTCTAACCTCCGCTCTACATTTGCGATCAGCGAACTCTGTGACAGAACATGTATTGAGCACATAAATGTCTGAAGCGTGGTCCCAGTCAACAGAGATATAGCCATAATTCTCAAATCTCCGTCTAATAGTCGACGTTTCTGAAAAATTGAGTTTACAACCCAATGTATGAAATGCTACAGTGCGTGGAGTTGCCATAATTCTAAGTCACAAAACTATACCATTTATTTTGTGTGTGTTTAGCTAATGACATTAGTATGGGGTACAGACAATACTTTCTGTACGTTTAAGAATTATTAGATAACTTAGTTGACTGTATCTTAACTTATTGATGAGGGCGAAAAAAAACTATAAACTATATTCTCTTTTGTTCTTTCTCTTTTGCTTTGTAGGGTTGTCTTCACAGAGCATCCGTACGGAGTTTGGCAAGAATCGCATCCAATATCACGATGACTTCAGCAAATGGTGGAGTTATGAATCTGAGAACTTTATCGTCTACTGGTATGGCAAAGGGCGTAACATTGCCCAATCTGCTGTACAAATCGCTGAATATGTCCACCCGAATATTCAAAACTTTGTCGAACATAGGATCAATGACAAAATTGAGATTATTGTTTATACTGATATTTCAGATCTGCTACAGAGCAACATAGGCAATGAAGAGACCTTTGAGACCAAACACGAAACAACTAAAGTAATCGGTAGTCGTATGTTCGTCTACTTTGATGGTAATCATCGTAATCTCGAGTTAAGCATAAAAGAAGGTATAGCACAAGTATATCTCAATGCGATGTATAGTCAAGGAAGCTTGCAAGAGATAGTTGATAGCGATCCTGATTTAAAAATTCCTACTTGGTACAGAGAGGGATTTACCAGTTATACCCAGGGGGCATGGACTTCACGTGTGGAAGATGAATTGAGAGATCTCTGGTATCAAAGAAAAGGTAGGTACCAGAAATTTAACAAATTGGCCAATGAGCATCCAAGGATTGCTGGACACGCCATGTGGCATTATATTGCTAACCAATATGGTCGAACATCTATTACCACGCTTCTATATCTCATGAGGTTGAGAAGTGACTTTGATGAGAATATAGCATTCATATTTGGGTTTGATGTTAAAAAACTAAAAAGAGATTGGCAAACGTATTACACATCATATTTTGAAGCAGAGCAAGGTGCTTATGATGAATGGACAGAAGAAGAAGTCTTAGATATAGGTTATAAAAAGTGGTTTCCTAAAAGCACATATAGACTTAGCCCTTCAGGTAGTCAATTGATATATGCTATAAATCAGATCGGCAAATATCAACTTGTGTTAAAAGATTTGAACAGTGGAGAACAACAGGTAATCTTCAAATATGGCGCGAAAACGAGGGTACAGCAACCTGATTATAATTATCCAATAGTAGCTTGGCATCCTACACGAAAAGAAGTTACGATCTGTTATAAACACAGAGAACTTATAATGCTAAGGAAGATAGATCTTGTCAGTGGCGAGTATGTCGAACAAAGTATACCAGAAAATTTTCGTCGTGTATACCATATAGATTACATAAATGATGATGAGTACTTCTTCAATGCAACTACAGATGGATATTCTGATTTGTATAAGTATCGCTCCATATCTCGTCAACATGAAGCTATAACTGAAGATTATCATGATGATATTGACGCACGCTATGTGCAGTTAGGAGAACAATGGGGTGTTCTGTTTTCCTCTAATCGCCCAACTTCGACCATTATTCCTGAACGCTTGGACACTACACTTCCGCTCAATCATTTTGACATATTCTTTTTGCCATTAGATAGTGATTATGCTCTTAGATTAACTAATACTCCTGATCAAAGTGAGCACCAACCCAAACTTGCAAATGATCATTATCTAACTTATCTAAAAAACGAAAATGGCATCACCAATAGATGGGTAATAGATCTTAATAGTAGAAAAAGTGCTTATGCTAATTCTAATTATAGTAGAAATATTATAAACCACGAATCCGTAAAACATAGTACGACTTCTATAGTTCAAGCATATAATAATGGTGCTTATGAAACATATACATCATCTCCTAATTGGAATGCAGCGAGCAACTTATACTTTACACCTACTGCTACTATAAAAGAGGAGGTGGCACAAGAGGAGACAACTGAGCAAGAAGAAGTTATCGAGCCTAGTAAACCTCCGGTTTTATTTCAAAGCAAATATCCAGATCCTGATATAATTGAACCTCTTGAAACAAATGCAAAATTCAAAGTCTTTAAGAGAAACTATGCTGAGACATTTGATCAAGATGATTCCAAGAGGGAGGTTATAGAGTTCGTCTCTTCTAGAGCTGTAGCTTCTCGTAGACAGTTCAAGTTAGAAGAATTTGTAACCCGGATAGATAATGAAGTGTTATTTGAAGGATTAGAATCTTATGCTGATCAAGAAAATCAAACGGAGGTTCAAGAGGCAGGACTATTATTCAAAGGTGTTGCAAAGGATATATTTGAAGACTTCAAAATAGAAATGGGTGTGAGAATTCCTCCTAATCTAAGAGGTTCAGAATTTTTCACTATCGTTGATGATCGCAGGAAGAGGATAGACAGACGATATGCTCTCTATAGAAAGCAAAGAACACAAGCTGTTGGTTTTAATGGAGATCGAGTAAAGGATGTAACTTGGATAGGTTTGCATAGAGTAAGTTATCCTTTTGATTCATATAGAAGTGTAAGGGCTACTGGCCAAATAAGAGTAGACCAAACTTTCTCTCTTCATACTGATTTTGCAACACGCAATACTCCTAGGCTAAGAGAACAAACAGCGAGTATAAAATTAGAATATATCTTTGATAATAGTCTTGATATAGACCTCAATCTACACCATGGTAGCAAGTATAAAGTATATGCTGAGTTAATTAATCGATTTGATATAGACTTTGGAAGTGATTTCAATTTTAGTCCCAGTAGAGGATTTACTGGAGTGATAGGTTTTGATGCGCGTCATTATCAGCCTTTCTTAAGAAAATCAATTATAGCACTTCGTACAGCTGGTGCCACTTCATTAGGGTCTGATAGGATTTTGTATTTTATAGGAGGTACAGATGGTTGGGTCACTCCAAAATTTGAAGAAAGTACTCCTGTACCAGAAGGTACCAACTTTGTATATAAGACTATTGCGCCTAATTTAAGGGGCTTCAATCACAACGTAAGAAATGGTCAGTCTTTCTTTTTAGCAAGTGCAGAAATGAGAATTCCTTTTTTAAAATACTTAAGTAGAAAAGAATTAAAATCCAAGTTGCTGAGAAACTTGCAAGTCGTGGGCTTTTTTGATTTTGGTTCAGCATGGCATGGTCTTCTTCCAAATAGTGACAACAGTCCTGTTGCGCAGACAACGCTCACTGCTCCTCGTGTGAATATTCTGTTAGACCTAGATAGAAGTGTATTCGCTTATAGCTATGGTGTCGGTGCAAGAATCAGTTTGCTTGGCTATTTTATCAGAGGAGACTATGCCTGGGGTATAGATGGTGATGTGCGATCTCCAAAGTTACACATATCACTAGGAACAGATTTTTAGTCTTTAACTTCTTCAATTATAAAACCAAGTGCTCTAAGATCATTCCAAAATGCTGGATATGATTTTGTAACAACTTCAGGCTGATTCATATATATAGGATGTATAAGTGCAAGTGGTGCAAATGACATAGCCATCCGATGGTCCTTATAAGTATCAAATGTTGGCATAGTCTTTTTTGAAAACTGCGTGCCTGTATCAATGGAGTAATGTTCTTCCCCTTGATCGTCTGTGGATACTAACGTAAAAGAGCTTTTGATTTTTTTTAATTCCTGATTAACGGCATCTATCCGATCTGTTTCTTTTATGCGCAATGTCTTAAGACCTGAGAAACTGTTCTCTATAGTTTTTGCTGCACACACCACTGCTATTGTCTGAGCGGTGTCAGGCTGATTAATAAAGTTAAAATCAAATCGCTCTGCTTGATCCTGTTTTGACAAATCCCAATGGTTATCTTTCCAACTTGACCTTACTCCAAGCGAATTGCCTACTTCAGTCATATAAGCATCGCCCTGTAGACTGTTTTCAAATAAGCCAAGTAACTTTAGTGAAGCTTTTTTTGCGAGTGCAACTATTGAATAATAGTAAGAACCTGCTGACCAATCTGCTTCAATAGTATATGGTCGAGGATTGTAATCTTGTGATCGTATATCAATTATGTTGTTGTCATATTGTACTTCAATCCCAAAGTCTTTAAGAATACCAATGGTAAGCTGAAGGTAGGACTCCGAGACCATTTCGCCTTTAAGCTTTATAGTCAATCCCTCTGGAAGTGTTGGAGCAATCAACATGAGAGCTGTGATGTACTGGCTACTTATACCTGCATCAATCTCAACTTTATTTTTTAATTTTTTCTTTTCTACAAATCCTATCTCTAGTGGTGGATATCCTTCTTTTCCTTTATAAGTGATATCGCATCCTATTGTTCTAAGTGCATCCACTAATGGACCAATTGGCCTTTCCAACATACGTGAAGATCCTGTCAAAAGCTGTGACCCTTTTTGTAGAGCTAGATAAGCCGTTAAAAATCTAAATGTTGTCCCAGCATGTCCAACATCATATATGTTTTCTTCAGGTGGCTCCTTTAGAAGATTATAAAGTGTAGTGGTATCATCGCTAGTAGACAGGTGGCTGATTTTAAAATCTGTTCCACTCAGGGCTCTTATAATTAACACTCGGTTACTTATGCTCTTAGATCCATCTAAAGTTATATCTCCTCTGATCTCACCTGTCGGATGAGATATTCTAATTCTGCTCATCTTAATTAACTTGGTTTAAGACCAAATAAAATGAATGGTTTGCTTTGTATCTGGGTGCAGGGTTAAGGCAACAGGACACGTCCTTGCGGCTGCTTCAAGGATCGATCTGTTCTTTGAATTATAATCTGTATGAGTTGGCATTGTAACTTTTACAATTACTTCTTTTATCCTTCTAGGTTTGGAGTCCATTATTTTTTCAATGTCAGCAGAAGCTCCATCTATATTAATGCCTAACTGATTAGCCTTTATACCCATTATCGTTATCAGACAACTGGCCAGTGCAGTAGCCACTAAATCTGTTGGAGAGAATGCTTCTCCTTTACCTTTGTTGTCGGTAGGTGCATCTGTAATGATATCATTACCAGATCTTACATGTATAGCTGAAGTTCTAAGACTTCCCTGATATGTTACTTTTGATGTCTGTCCCATCCTTTTGTTCTTTTTTATCGGCAGACGAATTTAATTCATTCTGCTTGCTTTGAGTAGAATAAGCTTTAATGATCGCTTTGACAAGTCTATGACGCACTACATCTTCACCAGTCAAAAAGACTGTAGCGATACCATCTAAACCTCCTAATAATTCTGTAGCATCTCTTAGGCCTGACTTTTGGCTTCTTGGAAGATCTACCTGTGATAGGTCTCCTGTAATGATACATTGTGCATTGGGACCCAGTCGTGTTAAAAACATCTTGAGTTGCATCGATGTAGTATTCTGAGCTTCGTCGAGTATGATAAATGCGTTATCTAATGTTCGACCTCGCATAAATGCCAACGGTGCTACTTCGATGGTTCTATTGTCCATGAACTGCTCAAGCTTCTCAGATGGTAACATATCATCTAACGCATCATACAAAGGACGTAAGTATGGATCTATTTTTTCTTTTAAGTCTCCCGGCAGAAAGCCAAGGCTCTCACCAGCTTCAACGGCTGGCCTTGTCAATATAATCTTCTTAACCAATCGGTTCTTTAGTGCTTTGACAGCAAGAGCTACGGCAGTATAAGTTTTCCCTGTTCCTGCGGGCCCTATAGCAAAGAGTATATCGTTCTGCTCTGAAAGTTGAACCATTTTTTTTTGATTCCTGGTTCTCGCAGTTATCTTTTTTCCGCCATTGCCATAGACGATAACATTACCATTATCTCTTCTAGAAGAGATATGATTATAAGGATTAAAGTCTTGGATGATATTTTGTATTGTGTTGCTACTTAATTCTTTGTTTTCTTTAAGCAAACGAATCATCAACTCAATCTTATCTTTTACTTTTTGGGTAGGTTTTTTCTCTCCCGATATTTTAAGCGAGGTTCCTCTGTGACTAATTGATACATCTGGATACGCTTGTTTAACCAGATTAAGTTTGGCGTCTTTAGCTCCAAATAATTCTAAAGCATCCAAGCCCTCAATAGACATAACTATTTCACTCAAATAGGAATTTGTTTATAGATTATGATAACGAACAAGAAAGGTAGATTTCTTCAATCTTAATTTTTACCTCAGCAAAATTAAGACATTTATTACAGTTTAATTTTCTTCTTTGTAACCCTTGGGCAATCTAACGAACCAAAATATCTCATAATACTTAATCCCAAAAATGTATAGACATCATTGTTCTTACTATTGCCTCTTTGTCGGCCAGCTTCTCCTATGCCTTCACCAACTGATCTATCAGACAAGTTAACTGCTTGTATGCCTCTCTCTGTTCTAAGGGTGTTAAGGTTAGGGTAGACTCCTGATACATCATCTATAAAATCAGTACTGCTGTTGTGGATACTTAGTTCTACATTGAAACTCCAATCAACATTTATATCCCATTTTAAGCCAAGCCCAATTGTTGGAGCGATTGAAAATCTTCCATATTCTTCACCTATAGTTTGACCTTCCGTACCAAAGTCTCTTAGATTGAAGGTCTGATCGTCTATTGATGTCTTTGGTGCATATGAGAATGCCGAGATACCAGCCAAAAGATAAGGTGTGAAAAATGCATCGTTGCTACCGTGGATATATGACAAAAAGTTAAATTCTATCTGCGTTGTAACATCCCATATATCAGAAGAAAAACTAAGGTTTCTTCTGCGCTCAAAAGTATTTTGAGAATCGGCATCTGATGCAGAAACCCTACCAAGATTGACCGAAGTCTTAAGTGCTATTCTTGTATCAAAATTATATCTGAAGTTCAACCCTCCTGCTAGACCTGGATCACTAATGGTCAATTCTGTTTGAAGATCGCCATAATAGTGGGTAAAGCCCACCCAAGCGCCTAACTCTACTCCTTTTTGAGCTGTTAGACAAGTGCAGCACATAAGAACACCCACGATGTATAGACAATATCTGTTCATATAAAGATCAGAAGAAGACTAGATAGAACAATAATCATACCTATACTACACCAATATTACAATGTAGTGTCCTCACTATTAGAATGATATATGAACGGCGAGTTAAAGCTCGATATTGGATACGTCGGTTCTCTTATATCAGGCCTTTTTATCTGTTAGGCAGAAAGTTTGCTTCTTATCGTTGTATAATTACCGTATTGTCCTTTAATCTGTCTTTTGAGTTCTTTTCTTGCGAAGAAGATTCTACTCTTTACAGTACCTAGTGGTAATTCTAATTTCTCTGCAATTTCCTGGTATTTAAATCCGATATAGTGCATCTCGAAAGGAACCCTGATAGACTCGTCTAAATTCTTAATCATGCCACCTAGTTCTTCCATAACCATATTAGTTCCAGCACCATTACTTATGATTGTATCAGAAGAGTTTAAGAAGTACATATTATCGGTACTATCCATGATGGTATTTTTCTTTGACTTCTTTCTATAGTTATTTATGAAGATATTCTTCATAATTGTGAATAACCATGCTTTAAGATTAGTCCCAGCTTTGAATTTGTCTCTATTCGTGATCGCCCTAAATGCTGTTTCTTGATACAAATCCTTTGCCTCCTCATTATCCTTTGTTAAGTTATAAGCAAATGATTTCAATGAAGGCGTCAATTGATTAAAACTACTATTAAAGTCCAATTTTGTCATTAATTCCATGGTTGTACTTATTTGATAGTATAAAGATAGTTTCCTGTTTAACAAAATACAAGTCCCGGTTAAACAATAAACGATTTTACTCCATCATAGTCCTACGCAAAATTCATATATCGCTGATATTCAGCGATATACAAAAATGTGATTTGTGAATAAATTTCAAAATATTTTGAAAATTCATTTTTGCGCTACTTTTAGCAAGTATAGCGACAATAAACCAAAGATTATATTAGGTATCCATATACCCAGTAGTGGTGTTGAAGACAAGTTGTTTGCGAACGATT
>CAZRXJ010000022.1:0-12042 GCA_964604025.1 uncultured Saprospiraceae bacterium
ATAGTTTTCATCGGATTTCACCAACGCGAAATTCGATACTATCCTCGGTTAGAGTTTACATTTATAAGTCCAGATAGTAAATCTGATTTTGGAATTTGGAAATCCGAAGGATTGACATAATTATAGAATTTAAATTCATAATAATAGAAAACTCCGAAGGAGTGGCATTATATGTCAATCCAATGAAACCAGCTATTTTTGTAATGTTCTATCGCGCATTCTGCGAAAACAATACCCACTACGAAAAGACTACCAAGGAAGCACATTTCCATCCTGAATATAAGAACCAGAAGCTGCGTCATTATAAAATGGAAATAGAATACTCGATGCTCCTTGTTCAGGAGTTCGAGGAGCACTTGGCCCGCCCATGTCGGTATGTACCCATCCAGGGCAGACTGAGTATACTTTGATTTTTAGTTCCGCGAGTTCGTGATGTAGTAATCTTGTCAGACTGTTCAAGGCTGTCTTCGATATTCTATAGGCCGCAAAGTCAGGTCCAGAATTAGTAAGCGATCCTAATTGACTGGTCACGTTTATAATTTTGGCATCTTGGGATTTAGCAAGCAAAGGAATAAAATTTTTATTCATCAAGAATGGTCCCATCACATTCGTACGAAAAACTTCAAGCAGTTCCTCAGAAGAAGTCTTTTGAACAGTATTGTTATAAAGAATGCCAGCATTGTTGACAAGACAGTCCAAGAGGCCAAACTTAGATTCGATATCAAGAAAACACTTGTCTACATCTTCTTCATTTTGAACATCTAACTTGACAAAAGAAAAATCACCTAATGGAGACAGTTCAGAAGTTAGATATTCTCGTTGTTCTTCTTTTCGAGAAGTAGCGATTACTTGATGACCTTGCTTCAACAAGCTCTTACAGACTGCCAACCCCAGCCCTCGATTAGAACCTGTAACTAAGATTATTTTCTTTTTCGTCACTTATACTATTTTTTAAATCAAAGGTGCCGAAAGTGGCTACCTTTTTGGAAACTCATATAATACAATCAGGTGACCATCACTATCGATAAATCCAATTTCTCTTCCTGTTTTCCCAAGTGTGTGCATAGGAAGTAATTTATAATTCTCTGAGGACAGTCTTTTAATGATCTCATCTAATCTGCCATTTGCATTCACTAGTATCATAGAGGTTCTTAAGTCATCCTTATTAATAGGTTTCATGGCTTGAACTTCAACAAGTGATAGTGTACGCTTTTCTTTATCTGTATCTAGAGTTGCATGTTTTACTTCAGTTCCTTGAGGTATATTGCAAACAGTGTAAATATAAGAATCTGGAGGGTCGACACTTAAACTTCCAAGTTGAAATCCTAAGATATCTCGATAAATTGTAAGTGCACGATCCATATTCGAAACTACTAAAGTCGGTCTTCTAATATATGAACCTACATAGATTGTATCACTCTTCAACTCAGTTGTATTAGAAAAATCAGATTGTTTTTGAGCAATACAATCTTCTATTGACAATAATATTATTATAACCGCCCAGAATAAATAATTAGAATTCATTGCGTATAGTTAATATAATGAATAGGTCTTTTGAAATAGTTTAAGTTGTTTATACACATAGTTCAATTTTACGCCTTCCACGCATCTAAGATCTCTCCAGCGTAGGCTGACCAAACCTCTTTCTTAGAAGATATATATGCTAATACTTTTTCTAATTGGGCAATTCTATGTGGTTGTCCAAGCACCCAAGGATGAATATTTAACGAAAGTATACGCCCTCCATTGGTTTGTGCTTCTTGAATCAAGAAGTCACAAGCATCACATACCTGCTCCGCCCATGATTCTGCAGAATGTTGATTATTGAGTATGACATGATAATCTTCTAATTCTGTTGACAAAGGCATCGCAAACAACGAGCCTTTTTGCGTAGTAAAAGGATAGGGCATCTCATCATTTACCCAATCACAAAAATATGTGATGTCATTTTGAGCCAACAATTCTGGAGTATTAGGAGATTCATTTTTGGCAGGGCTTATCCAACCTTTTATAGCTTGACCACTTATTTGGCGTAAGCCATCAAGAGATTTTCTAATTAACTCTGCTTCTTCATTTTGATCTTGTCCTCCATAATGAAGTGCATCCATATGATATCCATGACAAATGATCTCATCCCCTCGCTCTTTAATTCTATCTATAAGATAAGGCGTACGTTCTGCAAGGCGTGTAGAGATAGCAAAAGTTGGTTTAATACCGTATCGATCAAAGGCCTTTAGAAAACGAAATATGCCCACTCGATTACCATAATCTCTCAGGCTATAATGTCGAAGATCTGGATAGGGTTTTGTCATTCCGCCCGGCACCTTAAATGGTATTCCTTTTTGATTGAGTGGAAAAAATTGTAATCCGACATTCACCCAGAGTGCCAAGAGCTTTCCTTCTGGCCATGACGTCTTGGGGCGATCTTCAAGCATCGACCAATCATAGCGATTATGATCCATGCCGTAGGAGCGATGGGGGTAATCAAAATAATCTTTATTCAATTCAGACATAGCCAGTTGTTTAAGCCTTCTTAGCCGAGATATCGGCTAATGCAGTGTCATAGTAATGTTCTAAATAATAGCTGGCAATTTCTCGACCAGTAGCCACCCACACATTGCTGTGTCCAGTTATATATTCCAGGGCTTCTTCATAGGCTTTTATGCGATGAGCGCAACTGACTTGATAGTTGTGGGTAGGAATACACATGATCGTGCCACTTTCACTTCCTTCTTCATACAGGCGGTCAAAGTTGTCTTTAAGTGCCTTCCCATATTGCCTTGGTGGCACTTTCTGTACCAAGTAGGCAATTGTATCATTCATCTCCAACGAATAAGGAATGGACACAAAGCGTTTGCCACTGCTTATATTGATTGGAGTTGGTTGATCGTCATGAAATAAATCACATGAATAAAATCCCCCGTCTTCACCAAATAATTCTGTACCCACTTCTGCAAATAGATCCAGCGTATGCTCTGAATGTGACAACGCCGGAGCAAGATATCCCGCACATATCTGTCCTGTATGTTTATAAATACTCTCCATAGCATCCTTGATCATATCTCTTTCCTGTTGCTCGGTCATGCCATAGGTATAACGAGTGTTGTAGATACCATGACTGAAGAACTCCCAGTCTCGATCCTTGCACATCTCAATGATCTCTGGGTGATGATCACATAGAGCTGTAGATAGAGATATAGATCCACGTATACCATACTTATCCAATAATTGCATTTGTCGAGTATGCCCCACACGATTACCCCAATCACGTATAGAATATCCAGGCACTGCAGGGTGAGGTTGAGGCCAAGGCGTTCTATATGGATTAGGTGGAGGGTCTAGTTCATAGAACTCTAAATTGGGTGCTACCCAAAATGCAATTTGTGCCCCGTTAGGCCACTCGATTTTTGGACGATTCTCATACGGCCAATACTCATAATATCCTGGGTCTTCTTTCATCCGATTATAATCTAAATGTCAAGAATCAATGTTTTATACTTCTTGTTTGTCCAGCCAACCATACACTTCCCGGACACCTAATATGTCAGCGTACTTGATAGATAAATCTGTGAGGTTAGCGTAATGATAGCTTTCATGTTTGTCGGCGACACATTCTTCAGGGATGATCGTCCGATATCCCCTTGATAAAGAATCCACACCTGCCGCCCGAATACATCCAGAAGTGGAGCCTCCTGTTAGAATGATGGTATCTACTTGATGCCATATGAGTAACGACTGAAGTGGAGTTTCAAAAAATGGCGAAGGCATCTTTTTATCATATATAATATCCGTCTCGCGATTTACCTCTAAGCGATCATCCAACTCAGATCTAACGGATCCATATTTAATGTTCTGTAGACTATTAGGTGTATCTGTACGGGTGCCCCATACTCCCGCATCTTCTCCTGATGCTACATACGCAACATATGTCCAGACTACGGGCCAGTTTAGACTGCGAAATCTTTTAGCAAGTCCATTGACATATTCCATTTGTCTTGGATCATTTTCATAGGCCGTAGTAAATAGATCTGTTCTCGTATATGATTTTTGGAGATCAATATTGACTAACGCTGCTTTTTTTCCAAATCCAAATTTTTTTCGGCTCGGATTGACTTTGATCTCATGGTATATCTCCTTTGCTGTCTTATCCGTTTTTTGCATTTACTTATATATTCCGTATTAAAATTAAAAGGTTGTTTGGCTTTTGTGGCCTGTTGTTCATCTACCCCTTTTCTACAATCTCATTTTTTAAAATCTAAAATATTCTCATTATGATCTCCTTAAGCCCTTATGACATCACTCCTTTTTAGAGCTTCAATTTCTTCTTTTGTATAATCGAGCTCTTGCAATAATTTACTCGTGGCATCTCCTATAAGAGGTGGATCACATCGTTTCTCTATTCTTGTGCCATTATATTCTAGTGGAAACTTAGGCAACTTTGCGTATTCGCCATTTCTCATTTTAATCGGCATCAGACTATTACCTTGATTTAGTTGAGGATCCTCATACAGATCTTTTGGTTGCGTGATTGGAGCAAATGGAATACTATTTTGGTCACAGCGATTTATAATTTCTTCTTTCGTATAAACAGAAAGTCGTTCTTCCAAAGCCGGTATGAACCATTCTCGTTCATCTATTCTTTGATTGTTAGTAGCTAGTTTATCGTCTTCTAACCAATCTTTCCATTCAAAAGCTTCGCAAAATCGTACCCAGTGTTTTTCGCTGATGATGCCGATAAAGATTTTGTCTTCATCCTTCGTGCTAAAGATTCGATATATAGACCAAGCACTTACTCGTTCTGGCATAGGTGGTATAGGATAATCAACTTGAGACTGGTATGCCATATGTTGACCCACTAAGAATGTACAAGTCTCATATAATGATGATTTTACAAATGCGCCTTTCCCTGTTTTTTCTTTTTCATATAGCGCTTGAAGGATACCAATATATCCAAACATTCCTCCAGTGATATCGATAGCTGACGTGCCGGCCCTTAGTGGATCTCCACTTCTTCCTGTCATATAAGCCATACCTCCCATCATCTGAACAACCTCATCCATGGCATGACGCTTTTCATATGGGCCACTTAAAAACCCTTTCAAACTGCAATAGATAATTGACTCATTAATCTCTCTGAATTTTTCATAACCAAGGCCCAAACGATCCATTGTTCCCGGACCAAAGTTCTCGACTACTATATCGGCATTCTTCACCAAGTCATATATGACTTGCTTACCCTCTGATGACTTTAGGTTTATAGCCAAGCTTCTCTTATTACGATTGTAAAAAGAAAAGTAACCCGTACCGAAGCCTTTCAATCTCCTTGTACTGCTTCCATTAACTGGTTCAACAAGTATGACATCAGCGCCATTATCCGCTAACATCATTCCAGCACAAGGTCCCATAACGGCATGGGTAAATTCTAATACACGTAATCCTTCTAATATCATCATTCGCTTTTCAATTTTTCAAAAGCAGCTTTCGGGGCGTCTTCTAAGCTGGTTTGCATCGTACTATTAAATCGATTGAGAAAAGCATATAACGAAATTGTAAAAACAAGTTCTACAATTTCTTCTTCGCTATAATGTTGCTTCAATCGATCAAAGTCTTCATCACTAGTAGCATTGGGATATGATGAAGATTGCTTTGCCAGATGTAGAGCTGCTTTTTCGCTTTCGCTAAACAAATTGCTCGACTCATAGTTCCAAGCTTCTTTCATCTTCTGTTCCTCAACATTATAAAATCTTGCAGTATAGTTGGTATGAGCAGAACAATATGTACATCCACTTGCTGTACTACAGACATAGCCCATTAACCTTTTTAACCCTGGATCTACACTTCCTTTTTGTAAAACACTTATGATCATATCAGTGGAAGACAATAACATATCAGGCTGGTGTGCCATGATCAATCCATCCATAGTTTCAAAACCCATGATCTCTTTGCCCTTTGCAAACAAAGGGCCCAAGCCTGCTTTTTCTATATCCTTCCTTGGCTCAATTCTACTCATGACAATTGATAATCTCCGTGTTTCTTTAGGTATGCTACCAAACCACCTTCTTCAAGTATGTCTATCATAACCGAAGGCAGTTGAGTTGCTTGGTATGTCTTGCCTTTAGTATTGTTAACCACCACTCCTTTCGAAACATCAATATCCAAGTCATCACCTTTTTCGATATCGTGTTTTCCTATTTCTAAAATTGGCAAACCAATGTTGATCGCATTGCGATAAAA
The DNA here is from genome assembly GCA_964604025.1 of uncultured Saprospiraceae bacterium. Lineage (GTDB taxonomy): Bacteria > Bacteroidota > Bacteroidia > Chitinophagales > Saprospiraceae > JAJRXG01. The sequence continues at coordinate 6,235 of CAZRXJ010000022.1, forward strand.
TATTCTTGCAAAATAATCTGCTATGATGCAAGACAAACCACATTGCTTCAAAGCAATCGGTGCTTGCTCTCTACTGGACCCACAACCGAAGTTTTCTCCTGCGACTAAGATGTCGCCACCTTTTACATTATGCCTAAACTCTGGATCCAAATCCTCTAACACATGGTCAGCAAGAGTGCTCAAGTCTAGAGTCTTCGTGTACTTTCCAGGTATGATGCGATCTGTATCTATGTTGTCTCCGTATACGTGTATCATCTATTTTCTAATTATATAAATTCATTGGGGTTAGTGATGCGGCCAGTCAATGCACTTGCGGCAACTGTTGCAGGAGCGGCTAAATAAATATTAGAATTGGGATTCCCCATCCGCCCTTTAAAATTTCTATTTGCAGCAGAGATGACGACTTCATCGTTGCCTGGCACTCCTTGGTGGGTACCTACACAAGGACCACATCCTGGAGTAATAATGGAAGCTCCTGCATCCATTAATATTTGTAAGGTGCCGTCATTCATCGCTTCGATCATGACATTCTTTGAGGCTGGACCTATGATCATCCGGACACCTGATTTTATTCTTTTCCCTTTTAGAATCTCGGCCGCTGCTTGTAAGTCTTCTAGTCTTCCGTTACAACATGTTCCGATGAATGCATAATTGATTTTCTTACCAGCATGATGGCTGAGGTTGACTACATTATCGGGTGATTCAGGTGCCGCTACTTGCGGCTCCAGATCTGAAACATCAAATGTAAATGTCTGAACATAGTGTGCATCATGATCCGGATAGATGGGTTCAAAATCATAATCTAATTGTAATCCTTTGGGATGAACAATCGCTGTTTTCCCACCCATCTCAGCAACCATATTAGCTATGGTCATTCTGCTGGCAACTGTCATCGGTTCAAAGGCTTCTCCTTCAAACTCTACAGATTTATAAGTAGCTCCTGAGATGGTTACTTGTCCAACTAAGTATAGAATAAGGTCTTTTGCACTGACTCCTTTTTTCAATTGTCCATTGCAGACTATTTTAATAGATTCTGGTGCCTTTAACCAAATCTTGCCTGTCATCATAGTAGCTGCAAGATCAGTAGACCCTACTCCACTTGCCATTGCATTTACAGCTCCGTATGTAGGCGTATGAGAATCAGCTCCGATGAATATATCACCTGGTTTGACATAAGCATTTTCAATCATCACCTGATGACAGATACCCTCACCTATTTCAAATAAACGCATGCCTTGCTCCTTCGCAAATTCTCGCATCATCTTGTGCAAGTTGGCTATACGTTCATTAGGTGGTGGGACTGCATGATCTAAAACCAGTGCACACTTGCTAGGATCAAAAACTTTAGTCCCACCCATTTTTTCAAATGCCTTCAAAGCCAATGGCGCAGTGGTATCTGTGGCCATGACTCCATCTACCTTGGTGACAACCAAGTCTCCGGCCTTCACTTTCCTTCCTACATGATTGGATATTATCTTTTCACTTACCGTCTGTCCCATCAGATTATTTTAATATCATCCTCTTGATAAAGTGTATACATAGCTCCTGGAAGTTTATAACCCAAAAAGTCTGAAAGGCTTTGAACTATTGCTACCATTTTATTAATGTCGATACCTGTCTCATAACCCATCTGATGTAACATGTGGGCGGTGTCTTCAGTAGCAATATTACCAGTAGCACTTTTTATAAATGGGCAACCGCCAAGTCCTCCAAATGCAGTATCAAATATCTTAACACCCGCTTTGGTAGCTGCATAAACATTTGCAAAACCTTTGTTCTCTGTATTGTGAAGATGTAGTATAACAGGTATGTCACTGGCAAGCTCGACTACCTGAGTCATCAGTTCTTCTAATTGCATAGGATTAGCCATACCCGTCGAATCTGCAATAGCAAGTTCGTCAATCCCACAATCCAAATGGTGCTTTACCATATCAAGGACATGGCTATGACTGATGACGCCTTCATACCGACATCCAAAAGCACATTGTATACCGCCTCGAGAGATGATATCATTTTGCTTACATAACTGGACCATTCGTTTGAACGCATCTTTAGCTTCGTTCAAAGTCTTTCGTGCGTTCTTTTGACTATGTGTGTTACTGGCAGATATAGAGCAAGCTAGATGATCTAATCCAGCAGCGATGCCCCGAGTGACACCTCTCTCATTAAGTACTAATCCACTATATATTACACCTTCTCTTTTTCTTACTGCCTGACAGACTGCTTCTGCATCTGCCATTTGTGGTACAAGACGTGGGTGTACGAATGATGCAATCTGAATACGCATGATGCCAGCATCAATAACCTTATCGATTAATTCTATTTTCTTTTCTGTTGGCAGCACTATATCTAGATTCTGAATCCCATCTCTCAGTCCTTGCTCTTCTAATATGATTTTTTGTTTTTTCAATTTCTAAATAATATGTTTTAATCGTTTACTCTTGAACGGATAAACTAATCATTAAACTTCAGAAATGGAATGATTTTAAGAAAATCACACCATTTCAATTTATTCCCTTTTGATCCCGAGCATTCATCTCGGGCTATTAATATATTACTCCTCCGGAGTAATGACATTTTTTCAATTTTTAACATTTGCTAATTCTATGAATTCTAACCAAGCACCATCTGGAGATCTGATCACCATGATATTACATTTCCCGTAAGGTTGAATATCAACTGTTGAAATATCACACACGATGGGCACGTCTTGCTCCATAAGATGGTCCCTTAACTTCGTCAATCTCTGAGTAGGAAACCTTAGTCCCATAATTCCAAGATGTGGCGGCACTGCATGTGCGGATAGATCATTTCCCCGAGCACCATCCAATTGAATCAGCTCAACAGAACCAGCATTGAGCCCATCCGGATGTAGGATACATATCTTCCTGACAATCTTCTCATATAAATTGTGCGGCATACCAAAGAGGTTCTGATCCTCTTCTGAGCCTTCTAGTATATGCTCGACGTATATCTTAAAGCCCAGCTTTTTTATATAGAAGTCTTTCGCGACTTCCATGTCACTCACTATCTGCGACGAGTTGAATACATGGCTCAACTTTTTCATATGCGGGAAGCCCTCGAGTTCTGGTTTATGGCGTTCTATAATTGCCAGTACAACATCATCAGGGCCTTTCATTAAGATTTCACTTACGTGAAATTTGCCAAACTCATAGCTTATTGGATCATTAAATCCAGACCACCCTGCAGCTTGGAGCTCTTTATAAGTGGCATCCAGGTCTGTGGCTCTTACATCCAAGTCATAGATTCCACCCGTATCCCATGATTGGCTATTGGCTCTTATGGGTCGTTGGTCCACATTGTCAAATTGTATTAATCGAGTATGCCCAGTGCCAACTCCAGGGCTAATCATAAGACATTCGCTAGCACTTACTTCTGGACTAAGTCCCCAATGTGATAGTTGCTTCTTATCAGATTTATAAGTAGCCATCTTTTCCCAGCCAGCCACTTCTTCATAGAACTGTGCAGATTTATGAACATCTCTGACAGACAGAATGACTTCATGAAATCCCTTGATACAAAAAGGCTTAGATAAACTTGATTCATCTTCAAAATCTAACAGTCCTTTTGTAACTTCTTGGATTAACAATGGCGGTATAAATTTATTAAGCACGTTAATAGTTAACTAAGTTAACTATTTTTAATAAATTTAGTTCGATTTGTTTCTGAATAGATGATTTCCTAAGATTCTATTGTGAATAAAATCAACCAATTAGTCACTACTTAATTTAGACTTCCATGAGCAATGACCCTTTAGCCAGTGATGCCAATGAGACCGGTCTCTGTGGATATCTACATACTGCCACATTGTCGACTAACGACGTAGATCGCATAAAAGCCTTCTATGTTGACGGTATGGGCATGACCTTAGAAGGGCCTATAGCCTTATCTTCGGATCAAGTCGCGGTGCAAAGAAAGCTATGGGATCTGCCACTAGATCTACGCTATGACTTCTATCATCTCTACCGAAAAGAAGTGCCTTCATTGATTCAGATCCGACTACTGGTTTTTGATCAACAACAGCCCTGCATCCATAACTCGTACAAATCGTTGGAGATTGGACCATTTTCTTTGGGCTTCCCCAACTTGGATCAAAAAGCCTTGGATAGAAAGTTAGAGTTACTAGGTGTTGAAGCAATGGCGCCGATGCAAGAAGGTAGTATACCACGACCTGATGGCAGCGAATATAGATACTGGGAGACCATATATAAAGGACCAGACTTTGTGCATTGTGTTGGTATAGAGAGAGGCGACGGAGTTCCTCAGTTGACTCCATGTGATCCTCTTACTAAACTTGGCGGTCCTGGTTACTCTGCACAAGTCCTCAAAGATTCAGATCACTTTTTATCATTCTTGATGGAGGTGTTGGATCTTGAGTTAAGGGCAGATCGTACATGGGAAGCATCTCCTGGATCTGCCTTGGGTATCGAAGAAGGTGTTCCTTTTCGGTTTGCTTTGGTATACGCTAAAGGAACCTCTCAGAATCACTTTCTGTTCTTAGATTTTAAAGAATCTGAAACGATTGACCCTGGTGTGCCACCCCGCATCCCCAATAAAGGTCTTGGTGCTTGGACGCTTCAGACATACGACATAGAAAAGGTAGTCGGAAACGCGAAAAAATTTGGATCAGAAATAATCACCTTACCTTCAACGTATAACAGTCCAATAATTGGGAATTGTAGAATCGCCAGTATAATGGCACCGAATGGATTTATAATTGAGGTTTTCGAAAAGGACAACTCCTAAAAAGAGTATAACAAGAAGATTTAGTTATGGAAAGAATAGGCAACACAAAAAGTATAATCGGTATATCAGTTCTTGGTATGATTGTTATTCTCTGTTCCAACGGGTTGACCTTGACTGGTATAACGGCATTTGACGAAACACTATTGAATGAGTTCGGATGGTCTAAATCACAATTGAAATTTCGCGATACACTTAATATGGTTATTGCGGCATTTCTAATGCCTGTAGTTGGTGTCGTCATTGATCGATTTGGTGTTAAGAATACGATGATGGCTGGGCTTGTACTTTTGTCGGTTCTAATTTTTTCCTATAGCTATGTAACAAGTCTAACTCATGTGTATTTAATTCATAGTGTATTTGCTATTGCTGTATCTGCGGCGGGAACCATGGCGGTTGTGATCATGGTCACTCAACGTATTACTAAAATGAGAGGTACTGCTTTGGGCATAGCACTTGCTGGCACTAGTGCAGGAGGAATGATTATAGCTCCATTGGCGACCTATCTTTTAAGTAGATATGATTGGAGGGTCGCATTTAAGATGGAAGCTTTGTTGCCGATTATAGCGTTGGTACTTGTTTTTCTATTTATTAAAAACGTTAGATACTCTAAAGAGAATAAAGAAAGTGAGGAGACAGGATTAACTGAGATATCATTTGGCACTGCTCTAAGGAGTTCTTCTTTTTGGTTGATCGCTTTCGCGGGGTTCTTCTGTTTTTATACCATTCTTGGTATAATAGGAAACCTCTTTTTATACTTGCGAGAAATGGGATTTTCCCCTGAAGCTACCAGTGGTATGTTTACCATCTTTTTTGCAATAATTCTCGCGGCTAAGTTTACTTCAGGGTTCTTAACAGAATTTCTAAATAAGTACACCCTCTTCAAATTCCAATTATTGATGATGTTAGTGGGTACCATCTTCTTCTCTCTAAATACACCTACTTTTGCCTGGCCTGCGATGATTCTTACCGGGCTTGGCTGGGGAGGACTTTATACCTTGTTTAATTATATCATCATCACAACATTTGGTGTGAAGAATGCTG
>CAZRXJ010000023.1:0-12013 GCA_964604025.1 uncultured Saprospiraceae bacterium
GTAAGCATTTGTTATGCAATTCTTACATATTCATACCTCCACAGACACTAATCACTTGACCCGTAATATATCTTGATTGATCCGATCCTAAAAATGCACATATGTTGGCTATATCATCGACAGATCCAAAGTCATTAAGAGGGATACTAGATATATAAGCCTCTTTAGTTTTCTCATCTAATTCTCCGGTCATCTCAGTTTGGATAAAACCAGGAGCCACAGTATTGCACCTAATTCCCCTTGAACCAACCTCTTTAGCTATTGATTTAGAAAAACCAATAATCCCAGCTTTCGAAGCGGCATAGTTTGCTTGGCCAGCATTGCCAAATATGCCAACAACTGAACCCATATTGATTATCGACCCACTTCGTTGTTTAAGCATGGTGCGCAACACACTCTTTGTAAGATTAAATACTGACTTAAGATTAACTTGTATCACGCCGTCCCATTGCTCTTCGGACATACGGAGCATCAAGTTATCTTTCGTAATACCAGCATTGTTAACAAGTATATCAATCTTCTCAAAAGCGTCCAGTGTTTTTTGTACAAGATCTTGAGCATCAGACATAACAGCTGCATCAGATTGTACAGCAATTACGTTGTCCTTCCCAAGAGACTCTACAAGTCCCTCTGCCTCTGAAGAAGAAGACCTATAGGAAAAGACAACTTTGGCTCCCTCTTGGACAAAGTGACGAACGATTCCTTTTCCTATGCCTCTAGTCCCACCAGTGACCAATGCAACCTTATCTTTTAATAATCCCATGTATATCGTTATTGATGTAATTCAGTTGCTAATATCCAAAGTGTGCATGGATATAAAGATAAATACTGGTTAAAATATGTCCTGTTCCTTGAACATGAAAAACATTTAGGTCATACGAACGTATAATAGTTATATAAAATCAAAAGAATGTCTACTACTACAATGTCAATCAATGATAGAATTCTAGCTGTACTTCCCTTGTTCTATGTGGGATGGTCTGATAGTGTTTTGAGTCCTTCAGAGATGAAGGTGATACGTGAAGTGATTGCGGATATGGATTTCTTGGAAAAGGAAGACAAGGAGTATTTAAACAAATGGACTGATCCGACTAACCCACCTCCTGAAGATGTGTTCAAAGGATGGATGAGGGCTATTAAAGCAAATTCTAAAAACTTAGACGGTAAAGAAAGAGATTGTTTGGTAGAACTAGGATTGAAGATTGGCTCTGCTGGGGCAGTCAATCTTAAAAATTCAGATGCGACAAGAATTGCCCTAAAGAGATTGGAAAAAGAGCTCGGCATAGATAATCCTATGAGTGCAGATCTATTATTAAGCAAACTTAAATCAGAAGATAATCAGGTCGATCATGAAGGTTCGTTTTCTCCTTCTGACTTAAAAGATGCATTAGATGGTGATTATAAAGAGGTGAAGGAGCGTCTACGTCAATTGTTACGTGATCCAATATTTGCATTGAAACATGACCCAGATAAAGATATATATAGGCTGAGGATATTAGAGATGGTTAAGGCACTTGCAGATCAAGGTGTCAGCGGTTATTCTTTTCCTAAAAAATATGGTGGAGGGGAAAGACATGGCGATCATATAGCGGTCTTTGAAATGCTCGCATATAACGACCTAAGTTTGACGATCAAATTTGGCGTTCAATTTGGGCTATTTGGTGGTGCTGTATATCTACTAGGAACTGACATACATCATCGCAAATATCTCGAAGCAATGCATCGTGGCAAATTGCTGGGTTGCTTTGCAATGACAGAGACTGGTCATGGATCTAACGTCAAAGGTCTACATACAACTGCAACTTATGATAGTTCTTCAGATGAGATTGTCATCCATTCTCCTAATCCTGCCGCAGGCAAAGAATATATCGGCAACGCACTGCATTCAGAGATGGCTTCCGTTTTTGCTCAGCTTATTGTAGATGGTGAAGACCACGGTGTACATGCTGTCCTCGTACCACTCAGAGATAAAAATGGGAAACAATTACCAGGAGTCCGAGTGGAAGATTGTGGGTACAAATTGGGCCTCAACGGAGTTGACAATGGACGCATATGGTTCGACCAAGTGCGCGTCCCTCGTGAGAATCTTCTTAACAAATATGGCGACATAGATGCTCAAGGCAAATACAGTAGCCCAATCGCCAATCCTTCTAAACGATTTTTCACCATGCTTGGAGCATTGGTAGTTGGGCGCATCTGTGTAGGATTAGCTTCATTGAGTGCGGCCAAAAAAGCACTCACGATAGCATCCCGATATGCCTTGTTGAGAAGACAGTTCGGGCCAAATGAAAAGTCTCCAGAGACTGTCATTATGGACTACCCAACACATATGGAGCGGATCATCCCAGCTATAGCGCGCACATACGCTTTCGACTTTGCATTACATGATCTGGCTGAAATGCAAGTTAATGATGATGGATCTGACACAAGAAAAATCGAAACTTTAGCTGCAGGTCTTAAATCAAAAGCGACTTGGCATGCAACACATACTATACAAACATGTAGAGAAGCATGTGGAGGTAAGGGATACTTACAAGAAAATCAAATGGCTGACTTAAAAGCCGATTCAGATATCTTTACAACTTTTGAAGGGGACAATACCGTCTTGATGCAGTTAGTTGCTAAAGGTGTTCTTACTGAGTTCAAACAGTCATTTCATGATGATGGGAGTTTAGCTGTAATTAAATTCTTACTTAGAAAAGCTAATTATAAAATATCAGAATATAATCTGGTCAATAAGCGAAACACAGATTACAAACACATTACATCATTTGACTTTATAAAAGAAGCTTTTGATTTTAGATATGAAAAGTCTCTTATAAAACTTAGCGAACGCATGCGTAAATATCTAAGTCGAAAAATGGATCCGTATCAAGCTTTTCTAAAAACACAAGTGCATATGATCGATGTTGCAGATGCCTATATTGATATGATAACCCTCAGATCTTTCTACCACAAAATTGAAAATAGTAAAAGTGAGGTGAAGCCAATATTATCTAAACTATACGTACTATATGGGCTCGATACCATCCAATCGAATAAAGGGTGGTATCTCGAAAATGAATATATGGAAGGCGCAAAAAGCAAAGCGATCCGTAAAGTTAGAACGAAGATAATCCAAGACATCAGACCAGAACTAGATGGTATCGTAACAGCATTTGGTATACCTGAAGAATTGATAGCCGCACCTATTGCATTTAGTGAGTTTAGTTAAATGAGATGATACAATTAATTTTCTTTTTAGTGGTGATTAAGATTCACTTCAACACATAATGTTCAAGATGTTAACAACAAAAAAGAATTGACATATATCAGTTTTTTGATATAGGAACTTTATAATGAATACATCTTTTAGTGGTATGTATATAGTCTAACAATTCATATACTATAATTAGAAGTTAGATATCATCTATCCTGTTATAACAGCCACAAGAATTAATTTTATGGGAGAGATGGTGTATTACAGAGTAAATCAGAATGACCTTTCTTTTTTACACAATATTAGATATGAATTGCCCTGTTATCAGTTGCTCCTAGAGCCGCTTCTTTAACAGCCTCGCTATATGTAGGATGCGGATGACAGATACGTGCCATATCTTCTGCTGAAGCTCTGAATTCCATTAAGGCGACAGCTTCCATAATGAGGTCAGCTGCTCGAGCTCCTATCATGTGCACACCCAATAACTCATCAGTCTCCGCGTCTGCAATAACTTTGATTAAGCCTTCTGTATCCATACTCGCTCTTGCTCTTCCAGATGCTTTAAAAGGAAACTTACCCACTTTATATTTTACGCCTGCTTCTTTCAACTCATCTTCGGTCTTGCCTACTCCAGCCACTTCGGGCCAAGTGTACACTACTCCAGGGATCAAATTATAATTTATATGAGGCTTTTGACCTGCCAGGTATTCTGCAACTACGACTCCTTCTTCTTCTGCCTTATGAGCTAACATAGCTCCCTTCACAACATCTCCGATCGCGTACACATTGGGTACATTGGTCATGAGATGTTCATCTACATCAATTCTTCCTTTATCGTCTGATGTGATTCCGATGGCTTCCAGATTTAATCCATCTGTATATGCTTTTCTACCGATAGCAACAAGGCAGTAATCTGTAGATATCGTCTCGACATCTTCTGTACCTTTCTTTTTGAAAGATACTTTAGCACTTTTCTTGAATCCCTTCACTTCAGTCACCATGTGACCTAACTTAAACTCTATACCAATCTTCTTAAGAGATCTTCTGAGTTCTTTGCCTAGATCTTTGTCCATGCCGCTGATGATAGAATCCATGTATTCTATAACCGTAACTTTTGTGCCGATACGAGCATATACAGATCCTAACTCAAGACCGATTACACCTCCGCCTATGATGACCATAGACTTAGGCAAATCTGTAATCTCTAAAGCTTCTGTAGACGTAATCACGCGATTGCCGTCATATCCAAATGCTGGTGGCGTTATCGGTGTAGATCCAGTTGCGATAATTATCTTATCCGCTTTAACTTCGGTAACTGTACCCGAATCATCCACTTTTATAGTCTGGGCATCTACAAATGATCCATGACCTCGGATGACATCAATGTCATTCTTCTTCATCAAGAAGTCGATTCCTTTAACCGTCTGATCAACAACTTGACTCTTACGAGCTATCATCTGTTTAAGATCAACCTTGAGATTGGAGATCTTGATGCCATGTTCTGCAAATCTCTCGTAAGCAGCGTGATAATGCTCAGAACTATCCAACAGAGCTTTGGAAGGGATACATCCCACATTGAGACATGTTCCTCCTAGCGTTTTATCCTTTTCTATTATCGCAGTTTTCATGCCCAGCTGGGCACATCTTATAGCACATACGTAACCACCTGGTCCTGAGCCAATGATTGCTACATCATATTTCATAATTGATTGATTTTTGCTTTCAGGTATTAGGTTTTCTTTTCGCCATCATTTGATCGTGGTGGGCGGTTACGGCTTTTATTACTCCTTTTTTTATTAGGATTGCGTCTATCAGAATTACCTGATCCGTTGTTTCGTTCAGTATTTGTACTATCTTTTTGTTTTCCTTTTGCGCTATTAGAGCCACCCTTTCTCTTTCCTTGTCCTTCTCTGGCCGGTTTTCTTGAGCCTCTTCTATCAGTACCTTTTCTATTATCAGGTCGACGCTTATTGCGGCCTTTTCGCTTTTTAGCAACAGCTGGAAGTTCTATATGTCCAGTTACATCTTCAAAGTCATGATCATCTTCTTCTTGGGCTACATTTACGTAAGTGCTAGCACCCAACTCTTCTGGAAATTCCTTTTTTCTATTAAGCGCCAATATCTCTTTGACTCGATCCTTATGGATAGCAATGATAGGACCTCTCCCTCTCTCAAGAATCTGGATATAATACATCAGCCCCTTGAAGATGTCCGTCTTGATCAAGTCATACTTGTGATAAGTTGTTCTAATCCGATCTGCCTTTTTAGGAAATGTATCCAGAGCATCCAAGTAACTATCAAGTTCATAGTTTAGACAACATTTGAGTCGACCACATTGTCCTGATAGCTTAGTCTGATTTATGGCAAGGTTCTGATATCTTGCGGCACTTGTACTAACGGATTTAAAATCAGACAACCATGTAGAACAGCAGAGTTCGCGACCACATGGTCCTAATCCACCTATTCTAGCAGATTCTTGACGCGAACCTATCTGTCGCATCTCAATCTTCACTCTGAATTCGTTAGCATAAGACCGAACAAGCTCTCTGAAGTCCACTCTACCGTCTGCCGTATAGTAGAACGTAGCTTTGCGGTTATCTCCTTGAAATTCTACATCTCCTACCTTCATCTCAAGATTCAAGGTGCGAGCGATCGCTCTAGCTCGTATCATAGCAGCTTTCTCTCTGCTTCGAGCTTCTTCTAACCTTTCTTTATCTCTTTGATTAGCTATACGTAATACCTTAGAAAGAACTCGATCTTCATTAATCCGTTTCTTCTTCATCTGAAGACGAACCAACTCTCCTGAAAGAGATATTCTTCCTATATCGTAACCATTACCAGCCTCTACGGCTACTAAGTCTCCTGTGATAGCTCCTGTATGCGGATTAGCAACAAAAAAGTCTTTGCGTGCTCCTCGCTTGAAGCTCACTTCGACCATTTTATATTCTGATGGATCATTAAGATCCAGATTAGATAACCAATCGTATGTATTCATCTTATTGCAACTCCCTGAGCTACAATGTCCATTATTTCCGCATCCTCTTGGGGTACCATCACCGTCTATTGAACAACCTGCACATCCCATATCTGTAAAATTAAGACAATTAAGCCAATCATTCAGCTTATCTCTTATAACGTCTTCATATCACTATAATTATTTGGTGGATATGCAAGACGATGATGTAGACTATATAAACACCCTACGCACGCTTTTTGAGCAAAGTCCCTATTGACAGACTTGCGTCAAACATAACCATACGACTAGTCACATAGCGCTGAATCATAGTTATCATGCGAGACACTTTCTGACTGATCAGATCAATCTCATCTACTGACAGAAGTAGTAGGGGTTCATTTCTTAAGAGCAAGTCTTTATCAGACTCTGATAACTTAACTCCTTTAGGTCCTATCAATTGGTGATAGACGACAGATTGGAGTACTTTTAAAAAATAATTCAAGATTACTTTTTGCTCTTCAGAATTATATCTACCAAACTCTATGCTCCATTGACGAAGTCCGTGTATATCGAAGTTTGAGCAAAGAGACATCCAGTTAAGACAGATTTCCATAAGGTTGTTCTGTTCTAATTGAGCATATGTCAACGCTTGACTAAAGTCGCCGTCACTTATAAAAGAAATCTGTCTGGCCTGCCCTTCTTCGATATTCTGTGATGATATAAGAGCTGTCGTTATAGCTTCTTCTTCTATACGAGGTAAGTTGATTACTCTGCACCTTGAAGTAATAGTCTTAAGGATAGTATCAATATTATCGCATATGAGAATAATGAATGTTCCTTCAGGTGGTTCCTCAATTAACTTAAGCAACTTGTTGCCATTAGAACCCAGTCTGTCAGCAATCCAAACTATCTGCACTTTTTTATCTCCTGAGAATGCTTGCATATTTAGCTGCTGTATGATGTCATTGCACTCCTTTACATTGATATCACCATTAGCTGTAGTTTTTGCTATGCTTCGGATCCATTCATTATATGTAGTGTACGGATTGTCCAGGATCATGGCTCGCCATTCGTTCATATAGTCCTTGGAAGTTATGTTCTTCCGCTCTTTCCCATCTTTACGTACAACAGGAAAAGCTATGTGGAGGTCTGGATGTATCAACCCTTGCACCTGTTGACAACTTTTACATTGACCACAAGCTGTTACACCTTCCGTCGTACATAGGATATGCTCTGATAAAGACAAGGCAATGGGTAACCCTCCATAACCACTGCTGCCTTCCATGATCATAGCATGTGACAACGTATCCTGAACGATACTGTCATGCATAGTATCTACTATGTCAGATTGCCCGATTATATTATCTATCCACACAATGAAACTATATATTAAGAAAGCGAAAGTAAATACATCTTACAAGAAGTAGTCATATTATGTAGGCAATCTCTTTATCTTGTTCAACAGAATCCGTATCTACATTCAAACTAATTACCTTGTCATTCTGTTATAGATATAACGCTGACGCAAATGCTCTTTAACCATTATTAATAAATTTATATATAGTGAGAATAGCAATATTTAGAAAGGCACATTTCAACGCCGCACATAGACTTCATAATCCTAAATGGACAGATGAAAAAAACTCGGAAGTCTATGGATTATGTAATAATGCTAACTTTCACGGACACAACTATGAACTTGAAGTGAAAGTTGTTGGAGAAGTAGATCCAGAGACAGGATATCTTCTTGATCTAAAAATACTAAGCGACATAATCAAAAAAGAAATTGAAAATAAATTTGATCATAAGAATTTGAATCTGGATATTCCAGAGTTTCAGAATATGCTTACCTCTACTGAAAATTTTTGCTACCTCATATGGCAGATCATGCAAGAGAAACTTGGGGACAAGTATGAAGTTACAATCAAGTTGTGGGAGACGCCACGGAATTATGTTCAATATCCGGCTTAACATCTTTCGATTGAGGAGCTACGTCTTCTAGTATTCGTTCTAAAAGTATTCTGGCTTCTTTCAGATTCTTAACGCCAGACTTACTCATGATAAGAAATGCTTTTCCTTGCTTTATACTAAGTCCGAGCAGAGTACCTTTTGTGGATATATATTGAAGAAATGATTGGAAAAACTTAGTCTCAAAAAATGAAGACTGAGCGTTAGACAAGAAAAAACATTTCAAAGAATTGTTTTTTAATACTATCCTTTCAAATCCCAGACGCTTACAAATCCATCTCAATCTTAATCCATTGAACAACTCATCTACCTGAAGCGGCACAGGGCCAAACCTATCTTTTAACCCATCTTTAAATGTAATCAACTCTTCTTCATTGTTGATGGCATCCATCTCCGTATAGGTGTTCAGTCGCTCTTGTATGTTGTTGATATACTTATCTGGTATCAACATCTCGATATCAGTATCTATATCAACACTTCTGACGTAACCAGTCCGTTCTAATTCTTCATCAAATACATCCTTGAACTCAGTTTCCTTTAATTCTAATACCGCTTCTTCTAAAATCCTCTGGTAAGTCTCATATCCAATGTCCGCGATAAACCCACTTTGTTCACCACCAAGTAAGTTCCCAGCACCTCTAATGTCAAGATCTTTCATAGCAATGTGAAACCCACTGCCCAAGTCGCTAAATTCTTCTAATGTTTTTAATCTCTTTCGTGCCTCCGCAGTTAAAACAGACAAAGGTGGCGCAAATAGATAACAAAAAGCTTTTTTGTTAGAACGCCCTACTCGACCCCTTAACTGATGAAGATCACTTAATCCAAAGTGATGCGCATTGTTTATAATCATCGTATTAGCATTAGGTATATCTAATCCTGTTTCGATGATATTAGTACAAACTAAGACGTCATATTTGTGTTCTATAAATGAAACTAAAGTTTCTTCTAATTTCTTTGGTTCCATCTGCCCATGTGCTACTGCTACAGAGACATCAGGGCACAATCTTTTGACCATCGCTGCTATATCCGCTAATGTCTTTACACGGTTATGAACAAAGAATACTTGTCCTCCACGATGCACTTCATAATAAATAGATTCTTTTATAACCTCATCATTGAAAACTCTTCGTTCTGTATGTATAGGTTGACGATTAGGCGGTGCTGTTTTTATAATCGACAAATCTCGCGCATTCATTAATGAAAACTGCAAAGTGCGAGGAATCGGTGTGGCTGTCAATGTCAATGTATCGACATTAACTTTCAATCCACGCAATTTTTCTTTGGCTGCTACGCCAAATTTTTGTTCCTCATCTATGATCAATAAGCCAAGATCCTTGAATCCTACTTGCTTATTGAGTAAGGCGTGCGTTCCTATTAGGATGTCTATCTTTCCTTCTTTAGTCGCTTCAAAAGTCTTCTTGCGTTGACCCGCAGTCTTAAATCTATTAACATAATCTACTGTTACAGGAAAATCCTTAAGTCGTTCGCTAAGCGTTTTATAGTGTTGCAAAGCCAATATAGTAGTAGGTACTAATATTGCCACTTGCTTGCCATTGACACAAGCTTTAAAAGCCGCTCTAATGGCAATTTCAGTTTTTCCAAATCCCACATCCCCACAAATCAATCGATCCATAGGGTGGGGTTTTTCCATATCTTCTTTTACAGCGATGGTAGAGGATAATTGATCTGGTGTATCTTCATATATAAAGGAAGCTTCTAATTCATTTTGAAGATACCCATCTGGCTCACAAGCGAATCCTGGTGTTGCCTTACGCTTAGCATAAAGTTTAATGAGTTGCTTAGCAATATCTTTTACTTGGCGCTTGGTCCTTCGTTTTAGCGACTTCCATGCATCACTTCCTATCTTATCTAACTTAGGTGCTGTTGCATCTTTTCCTACGTATTTGGAAATCTTATGTAGCGAATTGATACTGATATAAAGGACGTCATTATTTCTATAAAATAAGCGTACAGACTCCTGTACGTGGCCATTGATATCAATCTTTTCTAATCCAGAATATTTTCCAATTCCATGATCGATATGTACTACATAATCTCCAGGTTGTAGCTCTCGTATCATCTTAAGATTCATCGCTTGTTCGCGCGTATATCCTCTCCGTAGTTTATAACGATGAAATCTTTCAAATATCTGATGATCTGTAAAGCATGCAATTTTTAAATCATGATCTATGAATCCTTGGTGTATTGATTTAGTGATCGGATGAAATTGAACATTCGCATTCAGATCTTCAAAGATATTATAGAAACGCTCGATCTGCTTTGCGCTATCAGTGAATAGAAAATTTTCTATTCCTTCTTTTTCTTTCAATTTCAGATCATCAATTAAAAGATTAAAGCTTCGATTGTAACTGGGTTGAGGTTTGCCTCCAAATGAAATGTCATGATCGTACTTTTTTAAAAGGCTAGATCGAGAAGTAAATATGATGCTGTGTTCATCAATATAGTTCAACAGATCTCCTGGTAGAATAAATGATCGATCCTTGAATATTTCACTGAGCAAGTCATTTTCCATCATCAATAAATCCTTACCAAATTCTTCAGCCTTGCTGTAGCATTTATCTAATTGATCAACTAGAAAATCAGCATCCTTGATCCACACTAATGTGTCTTTAGGGAAAACGGTAAACAATGGTACTTTTTGATCTGAACTATACTGCCCCGTTACATTGGGTATGATTGCAACTTTGCTAATGGATCTTATAGATCGTTGATCTCCTGGATTAAACATCCGTATGCTCTCAACCTCATCATCAAACAACTCTATCCGATATGGCCATTCATTACCAAACGAAAAAATGTCCACGATCCCTCCTCTAATCGAAAATTGTCCTGGCTCATAAACAAAGTCTACCCGCTCAAATCCATACTCTATAAGCACTTCTAGAATAGTATCGAGATCCAATGATTCGCTAACCGTCAATTCTATCTTCTGATCATTGATCAGCTGTGGATCTACCACTTTTTCGAATATTGCTTCTGGGTAGGTCACGATTATCTCTCCAGCCTTGGGATTGAGATTTATTCGATTGATGGCCTCCGTACGTTGTAAGACATTATGTGCATCCAATTCTTCAAACTGCATAGGCCTCTTGAACGAATCAGGAAACAATGACACCGCACGGTCACCACTAAGATTATCTAGGGTATTCTGAAGATATGCTGCTTCTTCTTTGTCCGTTGTAATCAATACATGATTACGGTATCCAAGTTCCTTTAATCCCATTAAGACAAAGCATTCCTGTGCTCCTACCATATCGGTAGAAAGTATACGACTGGGTGCGTCAGAAGCCTTAAGCTTCTCTATGATGCCTGCTACTCTACTGTCATCTCGATACGCTTGAAGCAGGCGAGTGAGATTATCCACAGTACAAATGTAAGTGTAATAGTCTGCTATTTACTCATCAACCATGATCGAAAGTTGTCATAATCAATACTTAGTTGACTTGCTACTTTTTCGCGATCGCTCAATACTGCCAATCGATTTGGTATATCAATGTCTCCTAAGATCGGTTCCATCACAGGCAAAAACTTAGCAGGATGTGCCGTTTCTAAGATCACAACATTGCTGTTAGGATGTTCTGTTTGATATTCTTTTGCAGCAAGATATCCAACTGCACCATGAGGATCCATGACATATCCGTGGTTGTCATAGATTGTTTTGATCGCTTTACGGGTCTTGTGATCATCAAAAGAATAACCCATAATATCGTCTTTCATATCCTCCCATAGATGACCGTATAAATCTTCCATTCTTCTAAAATTAGAAGGTGCGCCTACATCCATAGCATTAGAGATCGTTGGGATTGATGGCTTAGGGTTATAGTGGCCATTTTCTAAATACTGAGGTACAACGTCATTGGCATTAGTAG
>CAZRXJ010000024.1:0-11947 GCA_964604025.1 uncultured Saprospiraceae bacterium
CTGTTATTATTCCAAATCTATTGAAGTGATTAATGCTAAAACTGTTTTTAGTCATTTCAGAATAAATAATATTGTTTGGTTGAAACTGAAAGCCAACCGGACCATCTGCGATGCGCAAGTGTTTATCAGAAAGATTGGTAAATGCATTGCCAGTTGTATCCTGATAAATGAGTCCTACCGGAAACTCTGCTACAATAAATGGATTGGGTATAACGAGGTCTAATTTCTTATTGAAGCGTTCTATTTGAAGTACTTCAATTTGACTAAAAAGATTTGCTGAACATAAAATGGTTAGAAATAGAGATGCAATGGCTTTCATAATTTTTTTGATTTTGAAATCAAATTTAGTCGACCCTTCGCCTCTAAAAACATGAAGTGTGTCAATGGTAGTCCTAGTTGTGTAGATGGTTAGGTTTCTGGTGTAAATGGTAATAAACCATACTAGAAAAACCATTTTTTACATGAAAAAGTGAAACTTCTCCTTTCATTGGATGACAGATATTGCATTAAGATGAAGTCCTTTCCTGTAACTTATAAGTACTCACTAATTCATCTTTCTCTATCTCTTCCTCTCTAAATCTTGGGTCTGTTATATATGGCAGCTTAGACATTTCTTGGACTTCTATGCTGTAGTATTCAAACTCTTCTACTACTTTCCCTTTTATCAGATAGACGCCACGTCCCATAAATGGGTACTTAGCTGCCACTTGGGGAAAGTGTACCGTATCTAAAAACTGACCCTCTATATCAATGAAAGTTCCAAAGTTCATTCGTTCTCCTTTGGATGTTCCTGTATTCTTAATGCTAATCAGATAACCCACTATTGAGATAGTCTTGTTAAGATACTGAGACAGGCTGGATTTGCGAAAGCGTGGATACTCTTGATCTTCTAATAAAGAAAATGGGTCACATAATGGAAAGCCCAAGATCTCCATCTGGTCAAACGCATCTTCGTGTTCTTCAATCATCAAGTTGGGTAACTCGTATTCTGTGATTGTTGGTGAGAATAGCTTCGTTTGTATGACATTAATTTTCTGGCTCTTTTGTATTAATTGATGGGCTTTCCATAGCAATTCTTTTTTTGTCTGTCCTAAACTTCTAAGTCCATCTATACGAATCAAAGTACAAAGCTGCTCTAACCCTATACCTGTTCGTTCGACAACACCCACAAGTGATCGATAAGATCCTTCTCTACCTCTACTATGTATGATTTGATGAATCATATCGTCTTCTAATCCACGTACCATGCTCAATCCTATATAAACATCCTTCCCATATATCGCACAACCATTATTGCTTCTGTTGATGCATGGCGGATAAACAGTAGCACCAGACATGCGCGCCTCATGCACATAGAGTTCTGTTCGATAAAAACCCCCACCATTGTTGATAGTCGCCACCATATACTCTATCGGATAATATGCCTTAAGAAACAAGCTTTGATAGCTCTCTACAGCATAAGAAGCAGAATGTCCTTTAGCAAAAGCATAGCCTGCAAAGCTCTCAATCTGCCTCCATACTTCCTTAGACAAAATATCATCATATCCCTTCTCCTTACAATTCTCAAAGTACTTTTCTCGTACGCGATCAAACTCAGTCCGAGAGCGATACTTACCAGACATCCCACGTCTTAGAACATCCGCTTCTCCGAGTGTAAGCCCAGCAAAGTAGTGAGCTACTTTGATCACATCTTCTTGATAGACCATGATGCCATAAGTGTCCGGCATGATCTCTGCCATCACATGATGAGCCTGCTTTCTACGCGCTGGATCACGATCCCTAAGGATGTACTCCCGCATCATACCAGACTTCGCTACCCCTGGTCTAATGATCGAACTCGCCGCTACTAAGCCCAGATAATTGTCAACTCGCAACTTTGCTAACAGCATGCGCATCGCTGGAGACTCAACATAAAAACAACCGATCGCTTTTCCTTGCTTTAGTAGCGCTCGAACAGCGGGATCCTTTTTGAACCTTTTAAGGTCATGGATGTCTATCGGATCATGTGTGGGATTATTAACTCTGACAATGCTCAAGCCTTCTTTAATCTTGGCAAGTCCTCGTTGTCCAAGGATATCAAACTTATACAGCCCTATATCTTCAGCCACAATCATGTCAAACTGTGTCGTTGGAAAGCCCTTGGGTGGTACATATGTGGCCGTATAATGTGATAGAGGTAACTCCGATATAACGATACCAGCAGAATGTACACTTAGGTGACTGGGTAAGCCTTGGATCAAGGATGCATACTTAAGGACCACTTGAGAGAGTCGATCCAGTTTATTATAATTGGCCTTGCCCGTAGTTAGCAGGTCTATCTCTTCTTTGGGCAAACCAAAGACTTTACTCAACTCTCTTACCGCTGCTCGAAATTGAAAAGTACTATACACTGCTAGAAGTGCCGTATGAGGAAAGCGGTCAAAAATATACTGAGTTACATCTGCACGATCTCGCCATGAAAAATCAATATCAAAGTCAGGTGGATTCTGCCTATATAAGTTGATAAATCGCTCAAAGTATAAGTCCAACTCTATCGGATCAACATCTGTAATCCGAAGAAGATATGCTACAATACTATTAGCGCCACTACCTCTGCCTACATAAAAATATTCTCGCCCTCGCGCATAAGATGTTATGTCCCAATTAATCAAAAAGTACGATACAAAGCCCTTATCTATGATCACAGAAAGTTCTTTCTCTACTCGATCAGTTATCTCTTGTGTTGGCCTAGGATAGCGATATTGAAGTCCGTCTTTGCATAGGCGTTGGATCAACCGAATATCTTTAGACACAGAACCTGTATATGTCTTCTGATTCTTAGCCTCTGGATGTTCAAAATCAAATGCTACCGTACACTCAGCCAGCAACTGATCTGCCT
Organism: uncultured Saprospiraceae bacterium; assembly: GCA_964604025.1. GTDB lineage: Bacteria > Bacteroidota > Bacteroidia > Chitinophagales > Saprospiraceae > JAJRXG01. The sequence goes on from CAZRXJ010000024.1 coordinate 2,879, forward strand.
GTGTTACCAAATATGAAAACTCTTCATATCCTTGTTCATAAGCCCTGCGGCTTAAGAGCATGTCACTGTCTTTGGCATAATCATCAGGTGTGATCTTAGTATAGATAGTGTTGAGATCTATTGCCCTTAATAACTTGTGCAAGTGATAATCTGTCTGATCTCTGAAGCTTCCATGATGTAGGGCAACTAAGCGATCTTGAGGAAGATCTTTTTGAACTTTTAAGCGATTGAGTTCAGTATTTTTGATCCCTATATATTCATTTGATCGAAGGATTCTTTCTGGGGTTTTATCAAAGGGGTATATGATCGTTACATTTTGAAACTCAGGAGCTTCTTCAGGTATCTTTATCTTTTTTTGAGTGAGGTGTCTGCTCAGGTATTCATTAAGCTCACGAAAACCATCATTATTTTGTGCAAGACCTACATACAATTGATCTATGCCATTGCGAAAATCAATGCCTATAACCGCATGAAAGCCCTGTTTGTGTGCTAGTCTTAGAAAATTAAGTGTCCCAGAGGTATTATTGATGTCGGTAAGTGCGATATGTTGATATCCATTTGATATTGCTGTTGAAAGCAATTCTTTAGGCGATACCATTCCGTATCTAAAGCTGTAACAACTATGATTATTAAGGGGCATTGGTTTTTAGGATTCAAAAAGAGCTAAGAGTTATGTGCTCTCGTCGATTAAAAGCCTAAAGTAAAGCCAATATAATTAGTATGCTATTTTTGTTAGTATTTAGAACAGTGAACTATTCTCTTTCTTCAATTTCTTGGTCTCAATCAGATGATCGGTGCTTCTTATGCTCTTGAGATAATTGAAAAGATGAGCTCCTCCTAATAAAGATAATGCTAGGATACAAGGGCTGATAACAACCAAGAACGACTGAGTTAAAGTTCGCTCTTCTCCATTGCTATTGATAAACCAGATGATCGCACTTACTATAGCAGAACAGAATATCAGTATCAGTGCGGTCAATCTAATACCAGAAGAATTAAAATTGTAGTAAGCTCGATATGCCCGTTCCATAAACTTTCGATAGCGCTGATCATACGGATGCATACCCACTAACTGTTCTCCAATATTGATAGCTTCTTCATACCGAAGCATTTCATACAATGAAGCAGCTTTCAAAAACAGTAATCCTTCATATGTTCTACCTACTATATAGTTGATGTTATTAAGAAAGACATACTCAATAACTGCATCTATCTCGGATAGTACGTTGTCATACTTCTCTGATGCATATAGTGACTGTATATAATGATAGGTGAAGTAATATTGCTTGGATTCATCTAAGGCAAAGATGAACTCTGTGTTCTCCTCATAAAACATGATACGCTCGATATGATCTTCTTTCCCAATCTGATCAAAGAGTATGAGTATGGGTTCTTTTGTCGAAAACATTAATTACATCTAAACTATCCACAGCTGTATCGAATCTTCGATACTCACATGTCGAGATGTAAAAAACGAAAAATTCATTGTAAAAGTTATAAAATTAGTTGCGTTTGTCCGTTCCCCAAGACAACTTCTCATGTATGGTGTTGAAGAAGGATTGACCACCTAAGATCACGAGACGGGTACTAAAGTCGGACTTTCTAACAGCTAATTGATGTTGTGCCGTAATCGTCTCATACCTAGAATCAAGAGTAGACAAGAAGTTTTTTGCCCTTCCTTCTATAGCAAATGAGATAACAGAACTGTCAGATATAACTAAAGGTCTAACATTGAGATTGTGCGGAGCAACTGGCGTAATGACCATATTACCAGAATTGGGGAAAACAATAGGACCACCACAACTTAGAGAATAACCAGTTGATCCTGTAGGTGTAGAAATGATCAACCCATCAGCCCAATAAGAGTTAAGATAATCACCGTTGATATAAGTATGGATACTAACCATAGAGGAAGTATCCCTCTTGTGAATAGTAAAATCGTTAAGTGCAAAGTTAACTGCACCAAATATCCGAGGATCTGATTCTAAGCAAAGCATCCTGCGTTCTTCAATTGTATACTGCCCCTCTGCTACTTTTTGCATAGCTACTTCGATATTCTTGCGTTCTACGGCAGCCAAAAACCCAAGTCTTCCGAGATTGATTCCTATAATGGGGATCTCAAGATCACGGATGATGCATGTGGCTCCAAGTATAGTGCCATCACCTCCCAGAGTAATAGCCAAGTCTGCTTTAGCTGCCTTTAGTTCTTCATAATATTCTATAGGCGTTATAGCTTTATGTAGATCATGCTTTTGTGCAAATTCATAGAGATTAGTACTTGCATATGTCGTCCACCTATACTGTTCAACAACTGTCAGTAATGTCTTTAGTGAAGGCAGATAATCCTCCTGAACGAATCGAGCAAACAAGAATATATTCATCAGTTTCTCTATAAATACAATGTCATATATATAATCTGTTCTACATTATTATACTGCAAATAATGCACCATATCACTAAAATTTGCAATTCAATGGTTATCAAGTGGTTATAACCACTTAAAATTATCATATCACGCTAGCTATCTATTGACATGCAGCTAAACTTTATTTAGCTTTAGGGTTTAGTAAATAGACTGATAATAGATTGTATTAGTTTATTGAGATGGAGTTAATACCCAAAGACTCAACCTTAGACCAAAATCCAGCTCAAGACAAACATATCATCACAAGTGATAAAGAAGTATGGCTGAATATAGTGACGTTGGTAGTGGATCAAGTTATGAATTACTCATAAGCAAGCTTGATAAATTTATACGCAAATACTACTCCAATCAAATACTGAGGGGTACGCTCATAACAGTAGCTATCTGTGTAGCTATGTTTTTGATCTATGCCTTTTTAGAACACCAATTTTATCTGTCACAAGGGGGACGTAAGATGTTGTTCTTCTCATACCTCATCATTTTACTGGGTTCTGTAGGATACCTCGTACTCAATCCATTATTGAGGTATTTTAATCTGGGTAAAACAATCAGCCATGAACAAGCTGCCAGCATACTGGGTGAGCACTTCAATGACATGCAAGACAAGTTGGTCAATGTTCTTCAGTTAAAAAAAGATGCTGTATCTGATGAAAGTGCGCTCGTCATGGCTAGCATCAATCAAAAGGCTGATAAGATCAAGTTGATCCCATTCAGGCAAGCTATCGACTTAGGTGCTAATAAAAAATATCTCAAGTACGCATTACCGCCTGTATTGATGCTCATCTTTTTACTATTCGCTGCACCAAGCTTGATAAAAGACAGCACGTATCGTATCATAAACAATGGACAGACATTTGAACGTGAAGCACCTTTTAAGTTCGCTTTCGCAAATGAAGAATTTGAAGTTGTACAATTTGAAGATTATAGGCTACATATAACTGTTGAAGGAGATCAACTACCTAATGAAGCATTCATAAAAGTTGATGACTATGAATATCGCCTGAACAAAGAATCCGCAAATCAATACTCCTATCTTTTTTCTAATGTCAGAGATGATATGGACTTCCATGTATATGCGGGACAATATGGAAGTGAAGATCAAACACTGACCGTGCTTCCCAAACCTAAAATGGTAGACTTCCAAGTGTCACTCCATTATCCAAGATACACAGGTCGTGGAAGCGACATACTTCAAAACACTGGAGACTTTGCAGTGCCCGAGGGAACCAAGGCTGAGTGGACTTTTGATACCAAGAGTACAAGTGCCATCAAATTAAACTTTGGTAACGATGCTGCTACTTCATTAGAACAAAATGGATCAGCATCATTTGGTTTTAGTAAATCAATCTATAACGACGCGTCTTATCAAATAGCACTAAGCAATGACAGAGTCGCTGATGGAGATTCTCTTTCATTTTTTATCAACACAATTAAAGATCAATATCCGCAGATATCTGTTGATGTACTAAAAGACAGTCTACAAGAAAACATATACTTTTTTGTCGGCAATGCATCTGATGATTATGCACTTACAAAATTACAATTTGTCTATGAGCACGTAGATGAAAAAGGTAATGTGATTACCAAAGGATCCAAAAATCTCTCAACTACTATAAGTCCACAAGTAGATTATGATCATGTTATGGACATTGAGGAATACGAGTTAAAACCTGGAGATAAACTCAACTATTATTTTGAAGTATTTGATAATGATGGCGTTCATGGAGCCAAGTCAAGTCGCACTTCCGTTATGGCTCATCAGAAGAAGACACTCGAAGAATTAAAATTAGAAGAAGAAGTTAATGAGAATGAGATTAAAGATAAACTTAAAGAAAGCATAGAAGAGTCCAAAAAGATACAAGAGGAATTACAAAAACTTAGAGAAAAACTCTTACAAAAAGAACAACCTGATTGGCAGGACAAAAAAGAATTAGAAAAACTCTTGGAAAAACAGAAGCAGCTTCAAGAGAATCTAAAAGATGTACAGAATGCCAACGATCAAAACATGAAAAACCAACTGGAGATGCAATCAACCTCTCCAGAAACACTTGAAAAACAACAGCGTCTGCAAGAGTTAATGGAAGAAACTGTCAATAATGAGATGCAAGAACTTATGGAGCAAATCCAAGAGCTCATGCAAGAACTCAATAAGGAGCAGTCCCTAGAGATGATGGAACAATTTGAAATGAATGAAGAGCAACTTGAAGATCAGATGGAGCGTCTTGAGGAGTTATACAAACAACTCGAAGTTGAAAAAGAGATGGATGAAGCTATTGACAAATTAGAAGAATTAAGTAAAGAGCTGGATGAGTTGAGTAAAGAAACAGAAGAAGAATCTAAGAGCAATGAGGAGTTAGAAAAAAAGCAAGAAGAGATCAATGAAGAGTTTGAGGAGTTGAAAGAAGAAATGAAAGAAACATTTGAAAAAAATGAAGAACTAGAACAACCAGAATCAATAGCTGACGATATGCCAGAGCAAATGGAAGAAGTTAGTGATGATTTGGAAGAAAGTGAAGAGTCTCTTGAACAACAAGAAAATCAGAAAGCTTCAAAGTCTCAGCAAAAAGCTTCTCAAAAAATGAAGAAGATGGCTGGTAGTATGAAAAGTCAAATGCAGTCTGGTCAAGCTCAAGAAATGACAGAAGACATAGAGACCCTTCGACAATTATTAGAAAATCTTGTTACACTTTCCTTTGGACAAGAATCACTTGTAGGGTCTATCAATAGAACACAAGTCAATACACCGAGATATGTAGCGCTGTTACAAGATCAGATGCGTATCAAAGATGACTTTCAAGTCGTACAAGATACTCTTAAGTCTCTTGCAAAACGACAACCAGATATCGAAACTTTTGTTCTTGAGAAGGTAACAGAAATAAAGCATAATTTATCAGGCAGTCTCATTCAATTAGAAGACCGAAAAAAACCCGAAGCGAATCAAAGTCAGAGAACAACAATGAAAAATCTGAACGATCTGGCACTAATGTTGTCTGAGAGTATGCAGCAGATGCAACAACAGATGGCCGGCATGATGTCCGGAAGTCAGATGTGTCAGAAGCCGGGTAATAAGCCAGGAAAAAAACCTGGTAAAAAGGGTAATGGTGATAGTCCTGGAGATAAAATCTCGAAAGGTCAAGAAAAAATGAGTGAACAACTCCAAAAAATGATGGAGCAACAAAAGAGTAAAGCCAACGGAGGAAAAGGCAACGGTGCCAAAGATTTTGCGGAAGCTGCTGCCAGACAAGCTGCTCTTCGTAAAGCACTACAAGATCTAGCCAAAGAACAACAAGAACAAGGACAAGGTGCCTCGAATGAACTTCAGAAGATCATCGATGAAATGAATAAGCAAGAAATCGACCTTGTCAATAAACGACTCGATAACGAGATGCTCTCCCGTCAACAAGAAATACTTACAAGATTGTTAGAAGCTGAGTCAGCTCAAAAGGAAAGAGAGCTGGACGATAAACGCAAGTCAGAAACAGGCGAAAACGCCAAAAGAGAAGTTCCTCCAAGTATCGAAGAATATATCAAGAAGAGAAAAGCATTGCTCGAGCAATATAAATATACATCTCCTCAAATGAAGCCCCATTACAAGCAATTAGTTGATGAATATTATAAAAAATTGAAACGAGCCTAATCAACTTTATGATTGATCAAACACTTAAACTTCCGTCAAGTACGCAGAGTATTTGTAAGCTTGAAGAATACATTCAATGTATCGGTAAGCAATACAACATCTGTCAGAACAAATTTCCTGACATATTAATAAGCCTCACAGAGGCCGTCAACAATGCCATCATACATGGCAATAAAGAAAATGCCGAAAAGTATGTACATGTGGTACTCAAAGAGACAAGTGATGGCATAGCCTTCACTGTACATGATGAAGGGCCAGGTTTTAACCCTATGAATGTACCAGATCCTACCAGCCCAGAACATCTCGATTGTTGTGGCGGACGTGGTGTCTTTTTAATGAAACAACTTGCTGATGAGGTCCAATACCTAAACAACGGCCGGACCGTGCGTATGGACTTTTGTATTTGATGAAGGGATCCATAGAGCTATTCTCTGAAGATGTAGAATTTGAATACAAGAACAAGGATCAACTAACTGACTGGATCAATCAAGTCTTGGTAAAAGAGGGCCAATCTGCTCACTATATCAACATCATCTTTTGTAATGATAGCTATCTTCTTAAGATCAATCAGGACTATCTGGGTCATGATTACTACACAGATATAGTGACTTTTCAATATGATCATGATCGGTTAGAAGGAGAACTTTTTATCAGCATTGATCGCGTCCGCGAAAATGCCTCCGAGTTAGAAGTAGATTTTACCACCGAATTAAATCGAGTCATTATTCATGGAATCCTTCATTTGCTCGGATATAAAGATAAAACTCATGACGAATTGGCGATTATGAGATCAAAGGAAGACGAATATTTATCTATGGTTAACTTTCATTCGAAAAAAAACAGCTTAGATAGATTCTAAATAAATTCTTGTGAGCATGTGTCCTTAACCCAACCTGTTTAAATCCTTAATTTGTGACAGATCAAAAATGATGATTTGCTTTATGCAGAATTGATGCCAATAAAAGAAGGTCAAATCCTCATTAAAACGAACTACTTCAAAGCAATATAGATGAGTTGGTTATTAAACTTTTTTACTTCTAGTATAGGACGAAAGATAATCATGTCTTTGACAGGTTTGTTCCTTATTCTGTTCTTGACTGTTCACCTGATTGGAAATCTTCAATTACTCATAAATGATGAAGGCAAAGCTTTTAATGTTTATTCGGATTTCATGGGTAATAACACTTTAGTTCAGATCATCTCTAAAGGAAATTTCTTTTTCATTCTACTACATACGATCCAAGGCATCATGCTTTACTTCAAAAATAAAGGAGCAAAAGGATCTAAATATGCAGTAACCCCAAAGGACAAAACAAGCTGGGCTTCTAAACACATGGCCCACCTTGGTATATTGATATTAGCATTTATCTTGATGCACTTGGGCCACTTTTATTTTCAATATAAGTTCAACACTGACGCCATACCAACAGTTAATTATGATGGAGCCGCTATTATTGATTCTTATACCAGAGTAGTCTACATATTGACTCAACCAATATGGCTTGGTCTTTATCTGCTTGGGCTGGCAGTATTGGCTTTTCATTTGAATCATGGATTTGCCAGTGCATTTCAGACTTTAGGGTTAAGACATAAAAAGTATACACCGATTATCAATTTTCTAGGTAAAGCATATTCTATTATAGTCCCGTTGGGTTTTGCAATTATTCCACTTTACCTATTCTTCACAAAATAAGAGATGAGCGATATGAAGTTAGAAAGCAACACTCCTAAAGGGGCACTAGATGAAAAATGGACAAATTATAAATCCAAAATGAATCTTGTAGCGCCCAATAACAAACGGCGAATAGAAGTAATCATAGTAGGAACTGGTCTAGCAGGTGCTTCAGCTGCAGCTACAATGGGAGAATTGGGTTACAACGTTAAGTGCTTTTCGTTTCACGATAGCCCCAGAAGAGCGCATAGTATAGCTGCACAAGGTGGTATCAACGCAGCGAAAAACTATCAAAATGATGGTGATAGTGTTTATCGATTGTTTTATGATACGATCAAAGGTGGAGATTATAGATCAAGAGAATCCAATGTTCATAGACTCGCAGAAGTTAGTGTAGACATTATAGATCAATGCGTCGCGCAAGGTGTTCCATTCGCAAGAGAATATGGCGGACTTTTAGAAAATAGATCCTTCGGTGGTGTTCAGGTCTCAAGAACATTTTATGCAAGAGGCCAGACAGGACAACAACTATTGATAGGTGCATATCAAGCCTTATCAAGACAAATTTCAACTGGTCAAGTAGAGATGTACAATAGACATGAGATGCTTGATCTTGTAAAAGTCGATGGTAAAGCAAGAGGTATTATAACACGCAATCTCATCACTGGAAAAATAGAAAGACATGCTGCACACTGTGTAGTACTTGCTACAGGAGGATATGGAAATGTGTTCTATCTGTCTACTAATGCTATGGGTTCTAACGTTAGCGCAGGGTGGAGAGCTGTAAGAAAAGGTGCGCTCATGGCAAATCCATGTTACACTCAGATACACCCAACATGTATCCCAGTATCTGGTGAATATCAATCTAAACTGACACTTATGTCAGAGTCACTTAGAAATGATGGAAGAGTATGGGTGCCCAAAAATGTTGAAGATGCGAAGGCTATACAACGTGGAGAAAAAACTGGATTAGATATAGCAGAAGAAGATCGAGATTATTATTTGGAAAGACGATATCCAGCATTTGGTAATCTTGTTCCTAGGGATGTTGCATCCAGAGCTGCGAAGGTTGCTTGTGATGAAGGTAAAGGAGTATCTCCAACTGGTCTTGCTGTATTTCTTGATTTTACAGATGCAACATTGAGATATGGTAAGGCGAAAGCTCACTCGATGAATCAAGGTGAGTCTGCGGACTATAAAAAACTTGGACAAGAAATAATAAAAGCAAAATATGGAAACCTCTTTCAGATGTATGAAAAAATATCTGGAGAGAATCCCTATGTCTATCCCATGAAGATATTTCCGGCAGTTCACTATACAATGGGTGGTATATGG
>CAZRXJ010000025.1:0-11843 GCA_964604025.1 uncultured Saprospiraceae bacterium
TGGATCAATCATAAAAGTATGTTGACCAGTGACATATGCCGTTCCTTCCACTTGGGGCACAACAGCTTGATAAGGGCCATATTCTAATTCTTCTACTAGGGAACCAAGGAAGGTACTGTCCACGATACTTTCTACTTTTAAGAATTGGTTGTAATCAATCTCTTTGCGTGCATGATGAATAGCCATCCTGCCCGACACTCCAGAACCTGTTGGGCATCGATCTACTTCACCTTCAGCAAATATGCAAACGTTTTTACTTTCTAGATTAGAAAGATCAGTATCTAAAAATATCGTTCCATACAAAAAACTCAAGTCTTCTTCAAAAGGGTGAATGATATTCTTATTCTCCGTTATAACGGTGCGTTTAATATTCATACCTGCCTCAATCAAAAGTTGATAACTCTTTTTTGAAAGGTCAAAATCAAAATTGTTTTTGTTCATATCAACATACGCGTAAAATGCGCCACCATAGGCCAAGTCATAGACAACCTTACCTATATCAGCCACTTCAATCTCATAATCTAATCCAACTACAAATGAAGGAACACCATGAAATCGTACACCTCTTACTTTTCCATCAGAGACATCTATGAATGAATTAATTCTTCCACAAGGGGCATCTATCTTCAGTACATTTTCTCCTTCTACAACATCTATCCAATTCATCTGAACAGCCATTGTACTTATTGCAATAATAGCATGGCCACACATCGTACTATATCCTTCATTGTGCATGAAGACTATACCAAAATCTCCTGCTCCGTCTTGATTTAATTCATTGGGTGGGGTGAGATAGCATCCATACATATCTACATGTCCTCGTGGTTCATACATCAATGCCTTGCGTAGGTGATCATAATTATCCCTAAGATATCTTCTATATTCAAGAACACTTGTTCCTTCTAATTGAGGCATACCTTCGACAACCACGCGTAATGGTTCTCCACCAGTGTGCATATCAATTGTGTCAATTGTTGTAACATCAGATGCTGAATAGAACTTCTTCCTAGTTCTTACTTTGTCATATACACTCATCGCTTAGTAAGTTTTAATGTCCATACCATACACAAGAATGATCTATTTACCAGTTAAAAATATACAATTTTATAGATACCAGGATATTTTGCAATTCGTACTTTTCAGCATCAACAATTCAACTAACAATGAACACTAAATCCCTCTTTATTGTCAATGGCATCGTCAATATCCTCTTCGGTATTGCTGTTCTATTCGCTACTCATAAGATAATGAATTTGTACCTATTAGAAAGTGAGCCGCTCGGTGTCTCAGGTACGATTATGGCCAAAGTCTATGGTGCTTTCTTACTAGGCCTTGGCATATCCATTCTTATCGGAAGAAATGCAGAAAAAAGTATAGCACGCACTGCGATTCTTTATATGATTCTAATCGTATGTACCTTAAGTCTTTTTGTATACGTACCTGCTTTTATGGCCGGTCAATTGACAAATATGATCATTGGGACTTTTGTTCTACTCATTGGTTTCGGTGGATGGGCAGCCGCCCTTTTATATAAAGAAGATAGCTCTGCCGCATAAGAGGCTTTAGAATAAAGCAGAACTAAGACTTTAGTATGATTGTTAACGATTTGACTTAAAGTCACACCGCTAACAATCATTGTACATATATACGCTAGATTGTGACAACAACGTTTTTTTGATATGCGCTTAGCTAGCCTTCTAAGAACACATTTTCTAACTTACTCGCCCATTCTAATTTCCACTAATCCCAGGCAACCCAACTCCAGGCACATCCCCAGTACTAAAAAACTTAGGAGCCTTCTTTTCACGTGGGTATACTTCATCCAATGTATCACCTTCATACAGTCGTCCATTCTTCATTACATATTGGATCGTATTGGTATTTCTAATATCGTCAATTGGATTAGCATCCATAATGACAAGGTCTGCTAATTTTCCAATTTCAATTGAGCCTAAGTCTTTGTCGAGGCCTATCGCTTGAGCCCCTAAGATGGTAGCTGTTTTTAGTGCATCATGATTTTTCATGCCACCAGATTGTACTGCCCATAACTCCCAGTGGAAGCCTAATCCTTGCAATTGTCCATGCGACCCAACACCTATGATACCTCCTTTCTCAACGATGCGTTTGGCTGTCTCGGCATGCTTCATAAAGACATGTTCTTCATCCATAAACCAACCTGGTCGTCTACGGGTCTTAGCATCTAGTTCTGCTTTTGGAGTAAAATAATTCAACTTCTCATCATACTGCGGACTCTCACGAGAATAGAAATAATTCTCCGCCCACGGACCGCCATATGAAACAAGTAAGGTAGGTGTAACTGCCATTTGCGACTCAGCGATAAAATCAATTACATCATCTTGTATCGGATACAATGGAAGTGCATGTTCATGACCCGGATATCCATCAAGGAGTTGTGTCATATTCAATTTAAAGTCAAGTGCACCTTCCGTCGTCGGCATGAGTCCTTGTTCTTGTGCAGCTTTTATAATCCACTGTCTATGTTGGCGATTACCTACCATGTACATTTTTATAGTTTTGGTATCGTAATACTCTGAGTATTGTTTCAACACTTTTTTTGCATGTTCATAATCTTTAATCAGGTATGACCAAAATCCAACTCCCGGTCCTGTACTATAGATTCTCGGACCAAGGATATCCCCGGCCTCAACCATATCTTCATAAGTAAGGACATCTGTAGTTGCTGTCTGCGGATCACGTGTAGTTGTGACACCATAAGCAAGATTGGCAGCATATAGCCATACCTCATTTTTGTGAAGTCCCCAGTTCGGCCACATATGAGCATGTGTATCAATGAATCCTGGTGTAATTGTCTTTCCTGACATATCCTTCACTTCTGCACCAACAGCTATCATATCCGACATCTGCCCTACTCCAGCGATTCTATTGTTTTTGATATGTATATATCCATTTTCAATTACGTCATCACCATTCATAGTTACTACACGAGCATTAGTAAGATATATCTCACCTTGAGGTATATCTCTTGGCACATTCACTTTTACTTTTAATTCATGTGCTTTATAATCTTTATCCTCTTCTTTATTGTCCTCTTTAGATTTTTCATTTTCTAATTTCTGATCTGAATCTTTCCCTTCGACTTCGCTCTTTGCTTTCTTTTTATTTTCTTTTTCTTTCTTTTCTCTTTCTTTTTTCTTTTTCAATTCTTTTGCAATTCGTTTTCCTTCTGCGATGTTATAAGAAAAGTAAGAGCTACCTAAAGACCAATTGATATGAGATCCATCAGTTGTCCAATGTGGAAACTCACCTCCTATCTCAGTTAGTTTCTTTGCTGGAAAGATAGCATTGCCAGGTTTAGAAACATTGATGCTTGGTACATCTTTACCAACCATGGGTATCGTGACATAGTATATTTCATTGTTGATATGCGCCATGGCCAGTTTTCCATTTGGCGACATCGTTATCTGAGAAGCATCCGATGGTTTTGGTTTAGGTTCAGCTGCCGTAGGCACCAATAGACAGTGCTCTTGGTGGACCAGGGCAGGATAAGTTGTCACTCCAGATATCTTTACATGTTGCTTTTCATCTGTGCCATCGTAACGTATAGATATCAACCCTTTACTTCTATGATTCAAGTAGATGCGTTCTTTACCATTTACAAAGTGTGCATTGTATCTACCATTAGCATGAACGATATCGTGTATCTCACCGCCACTTGGATCAATCCAGACAATCTCTTCATTAGCTCCAAATGCAAAAGGACCAATCGCATTAATATAATTTTGTGCAGCTCCTTTTGTAAATACTATTCTATTTAGATTTGGATCCCAAGTTGGGTTGGCATAATATCCACCTTCATTACTAATTCTTCTTGGTGTGCTTCCTGGTGTCGCAAATGTTGTATACATGTGACCTTCATTCTGTTCCCAACTGACAAAAACAATAGATCGGCTGTCTGGTGACCATTCTGGCATAGCCTCTGTAAAATCATGATTAGAAATTCTCCTCGGCGTGCCATCAGGATAATCCATCACATACAATCTATTGAGTGCAGTGAATGCTAACCTTTTTCCATCTGGCGAGATGACAGGGTCTCTAATCTGTGTAACTTCTAATTGGGGGTCGTCTGAAATTGGAAAATCAAAATGAACCCTTGGACCATAATCAATCATTTCATCTATTGCAAATGGAATCAATTTAGAATCTCCAGTTACGATATCGATGCTGTTGATCTTACCTCCATAGTATGCTATAAGACGCTTACTGTCGGGTGTAAAACTCATCGCTGGGTACACACCCAATCGAGATCTTGCTTCTTGATCATCCCGTTGTACAGGATATGCCAACCATGATTCTTCACCTGTTTCCAGATTACGTTTTACTAATCCCGTCTGTGTATTGTGCCTGGAAGCATAAACTAGCCATGAGCCGTCAGGCGACAAGGTAGGTGCGAATGCTGATCCATATCTATTGGTCTTCGCATCTAGCTCTCCTGTCTCTCTATCATATGTAGCGAGTTGATATTGCGGCATTTGAGCATTGTATTGCCAATCACTATTTCTTCTTGAGAACCAGATATATCGCTCATCTTTTCCAAATGCTGGTTCTATAGACTTCATGCTCTCGGGATTCTTGATGAGTTGTACACCGCCTCCACCTTCTCGATGATACATATGCATCTTAAGATTGCGAACACCTTTAGCAGCTATAATGTAATCCCCATCAGGTGTCCACTCTGCTGATTGATAGTTTTTGTCTGAGTCCTTAGTAATTTGAAACCACTCTGAGCTATCGATATCATAAGTCCATATATTCTCTCCACCAGAGCGATCCGAAGTAATGACAAGGGTCTTTCCATCAGGGCTATACTTAGGGTGGCTCTCAAATGACATATCTCCAATCAATCGCTTCGCCTTACCTCCAGTGATCGGTATTGTATATATATCACCTAACAGATCAAATACTATCTCCTGTCCATCTGGACGAACATCAAGGGATAACCATGTTCCCTTATCTGTCTGAAGATGAAACTGTCGACCTGGCTCTAAAGGAAGCTCTTTGGTAGCTTTTTTAATTGTATCCTTTGACATAGTTGTTGTATCCGGCTGGCCGGTCAACAGATTAGTCAACATCAACAATAATAACAGCGCATATATCTTGTTCATAACCTCAAATTTTACTTCAAACTAAATAATTACTTTGGTGTAGAGAAATCTAATTGATTGTCTTAAGGATTAACTTATATATCTTACTCCATATGAAGACTAAACAAAGAAGAAAATTCCTTCAATCTATCGGTATTGGATTGACACTACCCTACTTCAACTTTACTAATACTAAATTCATTATTAACTCAGATCAACAGGACATAGAAAGATCGCAAAGTGATCATTCTGAATCCTTTTGGAAGTTAGTAAAAACTCAATTTGAATTTGCACCAGGGTTGAGATACTTTAATAATGCTTCTCTCGGCGGCTGTCCCTTATCAGTACAGAGTGCAACGACCGCTGCAAGAAAAACTTTGGATGGCTTTCCTTCTAAATATATGTGGGGAGATTGGACGGATGAAAAAGAAGCGATTAGATTGAAAACAGCAGATCTATTTTCAGTTTCCGAAGAGGAGATCGCCCTGATACACAATACTACTGAAGGCATGAATCTCATCGCTCGCAGCTTCGATCTTCAGGCAGGAGATGAAGTAATACTTGCAGATCACGAGCATCCTTCAGGACTGATCTGTTGGCAAGTATTTCATGAATCTCGAGGTGTGAAAATAGTCCGCCCTAAACTACCTCTTCTGCCAGAAAGTGTAGAAGAGATAGTTGAAGCATATAGAGGTGCCATCACTTCCAAGACTAAGGTCATATCTATGTGTCACATCGTCAATACTACAGGTATGATCTTACCCGTCAAAGAAGTTTCTGAGATGGCTCATGAACGCGGCATCTTAGTAGCTGTCGACGGTGCTCAATCAGCAGGAATGATCCAGATCGATCTTCATGATCTGGGATGTGATTATTATACTGCCAGTGCACATAAGTGGTTGTTCGCGCCTAAGGGTATCGGCATACTTTATGCGAAATCTTCAAGCCAATATTCGCTAAAACCTCTGATCGTATGCCGCGGATATGAAGATAAGAGCATACGTCGATTAGAAAATTATAACACACGCAACCTACCAGAATTACTAGGACTGGGAGTGGCCATAGATTTTTACAATCAAGTAGGTGCAGGCAAGATACACGAGCGTTCTTATGAATTAAAAAAATATTTTAGATCGAAAGTAGAAAACATTTCTGCACTCAAATTGAAATCTCCAAAAAGTAACTCATTGTCTTCGGCTATTCAGATTGTCGAGATTGTAGGTAAAGATGTACATGAATCTAAAGAATTGTTATGGGAAAAATACAGCATCGATTGTAGACCTATGAGTTCTTTTGGTCTTAACGCATTGAGGTTTTCACTCGCAATCTTTATAACCAAAGAAGACATAGATGATCTTATAAATGCGCTTATTGACTTAAGCAAACATTAAGATGAGCAAAAACGTTATACGTGGGCACTGCCGCCTTAAAGCCCCACTGTTACAGCCGAGACAAATATTATTTAGTTGCTGTGCTAACTGTCACCAGCATTTAGGTAGATTTGCACTCTAAATCTACTCAACATGAAAAAGACATTATTACTTCTTATCACCACAGCCGTTATTCTTGCTTCGTGCAAACAAGCGGAGAATGTAGCATCTACGGTAACGACAACCCCTACTCACTGGGACAACATACCAGCTGCTATGATGAAAGGTATAGATGCTCATGGAGGTTTAGAAGCATGGTCTAAGATGAACACAATGGAGTTTGCATTTCCGAAAGGGGAAGCCAACGAGTTGCATCAGGTAGATCTCCCTTCACGTAAAGTAAGAATATCACATCCAGACTATACGATTGGATTTGATGGACAAGAGGCATGGGTCACACCAAGTAAAGAAGCATTTGGCACTACACCTCCAAGGTTTTATCACAATTTAATCTTCTACTTCTACGCCATTCCTTATGTCTTGGCAGATCCTGGTATTAATTATGAAGTTCTACCAGATAGGACAATCAATGGAAAGACCTTGGATGCGATCAAGGTATCATTTAATGAAGGTGTAGGAGATGCTCCCGATGACTACTATATCGCTCACTTTGACAAAGAGACACATGAGTTCTATTTTCTATTATATACAGTGACATACTTCAGTGGAGAGACCAATGAGAACTTTGGTGCTATAGTCTATGACAATTGGAAAGAAGTCAATGGCTTGAAAGTTCCAATGTCTATGAAAGGTTTTAAGTTTGCTGCCGACACTTTAGGAGATCAGAGATATGAACGTGTGTTTAGTGATATAAAACTGACGGCAGAGCCACTTGATCCTTCGTTATTTGAATTACCAGAAGGTGCCATAATCGATAGTCTGATTCAAAACTAGAATATTAGAGTGCGCTACTTGCACAAATTGTATTCGTTCGCTTTTTAAAAAAGGTCAGATTCCAACACTGAAACTAAGATGCATTTTGATGTAATTATATCTCTACTTGAGATATAATAAATATCTTGTCTATTCGGTATAGTAAAACATTTTAGACATGACGATACGGCGTCTGAACATGGACAATTCTTGGCATATCAAGTTTGCTGGTTTGTCTTTTTTGATAGATCCTTGGTTGAAGGGTGTAGAAGTTGATTTCTTCTCATGGTTCAACACTCAATGGCATAGGACCAAACCAGTGACTATAGATCAGATACCTCCTTACGACATAATCATTATTACTCAGAAGTATCCAGATCATTTTCATCCCGAGACGTTAACAAGTCTTGATATTAAAAAGATTGTAGTACCTGCTTCGATAGAGCAAAAAGTTAAGCAACTTCTACCTGATGCTACGGTATGGACATTAAATCAATCTGTAAGTAAAGTTTTAAATGATACGGTTAGACTACATTACCTCCCCAGTCAGAGAAAGATAGATCCTATCTATGATGCTGTTGTATTAGAAGATGGGGCAGAAAGCCTTCTATTAGCTACGCACGGTTATACAGATTCAGAAGAATGGACTAAGTACATCGACAAACTACCACCAGTTAAGTTGGCTTTTACGCCATTCAATAATTATAAATTACCATTCTTCTTAGGCGGAACAGTCTCTCCTGGTATGCAAGCAGTAAGAGAACTTATTGATCGACTCAAACCAGAACATATCATCGCTACACACGATGAAGACAAACATGCAACAGGAATTGTTAATAGAATGGCAAAGATCACTTTTGCACCAAGCACTGAAGAATTACTGAAAGATAGTGATTTCGCAAATAGGTTAATTACAATTAATAACTATCACAGTCTTACCATATAAAATTTATGAATAACGGAAGCAGCAAGGATTTGATACAGATTGTACTGATATATGTCATCATTGCAATTAGTGGACTTGTAACATGGCATTATCTTTCACTAGAAGATGAAGTGATGGTTTTCTTGATCGCTGATATAGTAATGACCGTCGTATGTTTTATCTTTTCAATTTTAAAAAAGAATAGTTCCGTCTATGACGCTTACTGGAGTGTGATACCTTTTTATTTTGTTTTGCTCTGGATATACGTCTATTATCAACAATTAGAATATTATCATTGGCTAACATTTCTCGTGGTCAGTCTTTGGTCATGGAGGCTGACACTTAACTGGGCGAGATCATGGTCAGGCTTTGGTCATGAAGATTGGAGATACATAAATCTTGCTAAGCAAAGCGGTAGCTTTTATCCGTTCGTCAATTTTTTAGGGATACATGTATTCCCAACGTTTATGGTCTTCGCTGGTATGTGGCCGTTGTTCTTCATATTTAACAATGGAATAGACTCACTACCACTATTCTATATTGGTATAGTGTGTAGTCTCCTAGGTACCATCTTAGAATACTTCGCTGATAATCAATTAGCAAGATTTCGGTCTAAGCAAAAAAAAGTTGAAGAACTGTTGGACACAGGTTTATGGGGCCGCTCAAGAAACCCTAACTATCTAGGAGAGATCTTATTTTGGATCGGATTGTTCCTTGTTGGATTATCATATAGCGCACCACTTTATACAGGTGCAGGAGTAATTGTGATGATATCATTATTTGTCTTTATATCTATCCCAATGAAGGAAGAGAGGATGATAGAGAGACGACCTTCATTCGAAGATTATAAAAAGCGGGTGCCTATGTTGATTCCTGGGTTGTAATAATTGTTATTCAATGTGTCATGACACATTGGGATATATTGATGTAATATTCATTCAACAACCTCAAATAATTTCCTCTTTACAAAAGGAATGCCGTCTTCAGTAAGACCTTCAATGACAATCTGATGCATGCCGAGTAGATCGCTGGTCTTAAAAGAAAAAGAATGGTTACCTGAATTCAATTTTACATCGGGATTCCAATACACGGTCGTTCTGTAATCTGAATCACTCTCCAACTCTTCAAGTGTCGGTGTGTAGTATGCACGTGCCTTGTGGTAGCCAGGATGATTAATATTCAAGATACCAGGCTGCACATAATTTTTAGGATCTGAAGGGTTACGTGTAATTATTGATATTACCAGGCCAACATTATAAAGGGCATCAGCACGTATACCTGTGACGATGTCTAGTGAAAAAACATTGGAAGGATCAAGAAGTTTTTCCTCACCTTCTGGCACCATATATCCATCTATTACTATTCTTGGGACTTGAGCATTTGACAAACGACCCAAAACTATAGTTGGAGTACCATTTCTTATCACCTTCTTAGCACCTGGTATCATACCACGAAGAAGATCATGAATCGTAGCAAAGTACAAACCATCATATTGTGGATCATCTGTTACGAACTTATCGGTACTTGCAAAAAAGAATATTCCTTTCTCTCTGTATCTTCTTTCAACCATCTTATTTCTTGCTTGAGCACTATATCTTCTAGCAGAAACGACTACCTCTTCAATATCAATAGACCACAGCGAGTTATCAAGAACTCTTGATCGATTCTCTGATTGAGTCAATACCTTTCTTTGGTGTACTTCATCTTCTTGATAATTAGAAAATGGAAAATGTTGTAAAGAATTAAAAGTATCTAATACAAAAGTTGGCAAAATTAAAGATTCTATTTCAACATTTCGATTACCTGCAAGTTTTTGAGTACCCTTCTTAATTTTTTTACTTATTCTCTTCTTGTGAATTGCAGCTTGTAAAAATAAATCTACACTATCTGAAAGAGATATTCCATCAAACTCAAAATAACCATCCTCTCCAGATGTAACCTGAAGCGCAGCAAACAAATCGTCATCTACAATTTTAAGAGCAACATCTGCTTTAACAGGCCTTTCATTTTTAAGTTTTGTTACTTTTCCTTTGATGACTGTAGACTCATCTGCAAATAATGATAACTCAGGATATCTAGATAACAATACTTCTTGCCATTCAAATCTTCGCCATCCATGCGTAGCCAATACAAGATCTAAAAAAGATCTACTACTCTTGTCATCAACGGCCATGTAATCTGCTACAAAATCTACTTTACCTTTTAAATCACTTTGCAACCATAAATAGCTTTGTATATCAACACTCCTCCACTCATCTGGTAGAATATCTCGATTATAAATTGAAATGTTACCAGAGCCAACAACAGGAGTACTATCTAAACTGGTCGTGAATAATGCTGTAACCGATTCTCTTTGAGATACAAAAGGCAAAACATCTATATCGACTTGAATCTGTTCTTGTGGATTACGATTGAAGATTAATCTTTCTGCAACCGGTTGATTAGAAGAGTCAAACAAAGTAAGATGAACTATACCAGAAGGCATTGCTTTTTTTTCTAAGGCTACGACAACTCTTTTAGATGATTCTAACTTAAAAGAAGATACTATCTCTCCTCTGATGTGGGCTACAAGATGAGCTCCTTTGAGGCCCATTTCCATATTAGAACTGAGCGTGACGCTGATTTTATCTTCGTCCTGACTATGTGCACTAAGCGAATATCCTCGGTCTAATCGAGCCGGTAGGGCTACAGTTTTTGTGTCACCTTTATACTTTAATTCTGCTGTGTAAACCTCAGCTTTTTGTGGTGTGATGTCTACTCTTCCTAGAGAATGGTTCCATAATTTAAAATTGGATATTACATCTCCAGTAGCGTTTTTAATTACACCAGTGAACTCTTGTTTGGTATCTACTCCTTCAATCCGGTAAGCCAACTTGTTTCTTAGGCCATCTACCAGATAACCACCTTCAGGAAAAAACTGTATAGATAAATCTTTCGCCTCCCTCCCTTTCATTTTTACAAGTTCAGCACTGTTGATCAGTCTCACTTCTTTTTGAAATATATAGTCGTTATCAAAATTCATCTGATACGGACTATATACTCGAAGGGTATATATGCCAACCTTATTGTCTAAAGAAGTCTGGATGCTAAAGGGAGCCACTCCATCTTTGATCTTTAGTTGATATGTATCTAAGGTATTTCCATCAGGGTCTATCCAATCTGCAAAAATGATGGGTTCAGTATCAATTGGTATATGACTTCTACCATACACCATATAGGCCTTTGCCCAGATCTCATCTTCAACAAGGTAGTATGGCTTGTCCATAGCTACATAGATCTTCTCTACATAGTGTGACGAATGATAAGCATTGAAGAGGCTATCTATGGATTGTGCACTGGCGAACCACGAAGAAAAAAGTAGAAAAATGAGTGAGTGAGAAGCCTTCAAGACCAAGTATTTAGTAAAAAACGTGGGAATGGTCTAATATGCTTCTTTTAACACAATACTATGAGTCAAAAAAGCCCCACATATCTGTGAAGCTTTTGAACCCG
>CAZRXJ010000026.1:0-11737 GCA_964604025.1 uncultured Saprospiraceae bacterium
TAAAGATAGACCTGCTCAAGCAGATAATTTACATTTTGATTTATGGGTCGATGGAGTTAATCTTTTACGAGATGCAGGCTCTTATAAATAATTCTAAATGGACCTTAGCTGGTCTCTGTTTAGCGATAATATATTTCATGGTAGACATACCAATTTTAGGCGCTTCTGCTATTGCTTTTATCTCCTTAATGGTTTCTTACTATAGCTGGAGGAAATATTTTATCAATCACCTAAAAAACAAAAAAAAGCAACAAGTCAATTCATGAAAACTAATTACTGAAGAACCCATATGACATAAGTTATGCTAAACATCGAAGAAATCGAAATTATCAACAGAGGTGTCGCTGCAAGAATGGAGATTGATATCCTTGTAGTAAGAATAGAAATTGCTGATCATATTATAACTGATATCGAGATGCGCATGGAGCAAGACGAGTCATTAACATTTTATCAAGCGTATAATATCTCATTTAATACATATGGACACAAGACTATATCTCAATTGTCTAACAAAAGAATCAGAGATATTCATTTAACGATTACGACTAAGGTTTTGAGATCTGTAACGTTGCGTGAAGCAACGCTAACATTAGCTATCTTACTCCTATGCTTCATGACTGGGTTCGATAGTATACTCAACTTGTCAATAACATATCTCCTGGTATCTTTTACGCCAATATTTTATTATATCTATAAAAGAAAATCAGGCTTAATTAAACAAAACAATCTTTTAGCTGACAGCCTACTTATAAGTTCCATTTTACCTTACAGTGCTGTAACAACAATATTTTATATTCTCAATGATTACTGCTTGCCAGGATCGCCTTTGGGGGACGCCGCTCCTTTTATCCTCATCTCTTTAGCCTGTGCATACATAATAAAGAGGTACTATATATCTTTTCAATTAATGAACTCTGAATTAGTTATGATTAACCAATACAACACTAAATGTTAACTGACGATAACATAAAATCTCTCCACAAATGGACCAAAGTCCAAGGAGTAGAATATTATGATGTACAATTAGAAATTGTAGATCACCTCGCTACTTCAATAGAATCTCAGATGATTGAAAACTCGGAACAATCATTCCAAGAGATCTTTGACCAAGAGGTACTCAATTGGCCACAGGATAAAATTGAAAAACTAATAAAAGAAAAGAATCATCAACTCTACTGGGGCTGGATGAGCAAAATATTTAGATTAACAACAGACTATTTTACATTCCCAAAGGTTATTATTTGGATTGCGCTGAGCGCTGTGATCTATTTTGTGATTCAATCATTTGGTGATTTCAACATAGTAAGTGATACATTTTATAAAGTTTACTTATATATGTTCTTAGGGCATTGTTTTGCAAGAATGTTTTACGTAGATAAGATTCCATTTTTATCGAAGCCATCACTACTAACGATCAAATCTTTTAGAAACACAATAGGATTCTTGTTTCTTGCCCCCTATTCTTTAATCATATATATAAATTCTACAAGTTCTGATTTTATTGCTGAACATCTCTCCTTCGTGCAAAGCGCTATTATGGCATTAATGTTACTTATGCTACATGCTATGATTTTTACAATGCCGAAATTGTTAAAAGTTGAGACCATTCAATATTACAAACACTTGGACAAGGTCATCAAATAAATACATCTCTTTCCGATCACGACATATCACAAATCCATAAATGGATCAACTCTCTAAACATCAAGTATTATGATGTCCGATTAGAGTTAGTGGATCACATCGCTAGTGCTGTAGAAGAAGAGATGGCCAACCAATCAACTTGTAAACCAATAGATCTTATAATATCAGAATTAAAAAAATGGCCTGTTTCCAAAATGAATGCTCTGATAAAAGAAAAGAAGCATCAGCTATATTGGGGTTGGCATCGAAAATTGAGCACGTATTTACTTGATTATTTAAGTCTTCCTAAGTTACTGATTCTTATAGCTTTGACCACACCTATCTATAGTCTTGTCATGACCGCCCATGATCCTAAGGCCATCATAGACAAAATAACAATTACAACTATCGTACTCTATGCCTGTGGATTATCGTACTTCTGTTATCTGATGTATAAGAAAACTATTTCTTTCCCTCCGCCGCTCATCGTTTCTGAAGCCTATGACAAGACGATCGCAGGGATACCAATGATTCCTTTTTTCCTATTAGATGCTTGGGAGCATTTTATTATAGAAGAGACATTTCTGAGGATGCTACTTTTCAGTTTTTCATTGGCTATTTGCCTGATTTTGATGCATGCTTTTTTCTTTGTTTTTCGAAGGCAATTAAAAAAGGAGACAATGGAGTATTATCAATTTCTTAACTTAGTATAAGTCCTAAAGCATTGACAAGGCAGCTTTAGCCCTTTGAACACCATCACTTTTCTTCCTAATTACAATGGGCTGAAGCCTATTGTCAAAGATAATCTGGAACTACTTGACAAGGCGGCTTTAGCACCTTGAGCACCTTACTTTCCTTACTAAACACAATGGGTTCAAGCACATTGTCAAAGTTAAACCATGAACTACTTTGGAGTCAACATCGTTCGATAATCCGCAACACTTTCCACCTTCTTCCTAGTATAAAAAAGTGGAAAGAACTGATCACGGGCCCACATCTCAAATAAGTTTTTATAATGTGGGTGATCTGGATTTCCATTTTGTCCAGGTGTATTGGTAGCCAATGTGTGATCCCAATCTCCTGTATCACAGATCACTCTGAAGGATGCCCCTGAAGGTTGATTGTCTTGACCACCTGTATTGTTGACAGTAAGGCTATAGCCACCTCTTGGAGCAGGTCCAACATCAAGTTTTTTTCTAAGATTAGGAGAAACAGCGTTGCTTAATGGATGTTTTAGTGTGACATGTTTATAATCTGATTGGCCATAGGTCCAGTTTTCCATTTCCCTTCCTAACTTATTACTAAGTGAAGCAATAGCATTTTTCAAAGAAGCCGCTAATACACCATCTCTTCCTTTTAGAGGATCAACACCAAAGTCTCCATCTGGCAGATACAGCCATTCAATAATTCGCTTGATCGGCGTAGAAATATATCTTCGTGCCTCTTGGGGTACTTTAAGTTCTACAACTGACTTTTTTATCTCCTTTTCTAATTCATTGTAGATGCCCGCTGAGATTGAATTAGGAGTCATGTTGTAATCCCAGGAACTCAGAAGCGCAAGAACCTTTCGTTCTTGATCGGAATGGCCTTCTATATTTTTAAAAAGTGGTAAGATTTGACGCGCTGGTATGGCCAAATAATCTGTTTGCAAAGCGGCCATGTCCGCAAGGCTATGACTTCTTCCGTTCTCTAAAACTTCTAGCACTCGATCTCCTCTATATGGATCTGACCATTGATATGATACAGCATCCCAATGTTGATAGTCGTTGGGAGTTACATTTTCATTTGAAGTATTGATGATTCCAGAACTTGGGTTGTATGATGAAGGTTTGGCGATGATGGGGAGATATCCGCTCCATTCATACCTACCATCTCCAGGAACAGGTATCAGCCCACTCCAACCTTGCCTCACTGGTGCGATACCCACTGCTTGCCAGCCGATGTTGCCTTCTTTATCGGCCCAGATCATATTTTCACCTGGTATATGACTATAGTTGCATGCCTCCTTGAATTCTTCCCAATTCTTCGCTTGATTCATCCTAAGACTTGCGAGATAGGGTGAGCCACCTACTTCTAACCAGCCACATCTTATAGCATAAGCTACATGATTATCTTCATCGATCTTAGTTACGGGACCATGTCTTGTATATGCATGCATAACGATGACGTCATTTTGATCTTTGACAGATATAGTATCTGCGATCAATGTCATGGATTCCCACTGTCCTCGATACTTGTATTTATGAGGATTTTCAGGGTGAAGCTCATAAACATATAGATCTTCTGCATCTGTTCGATATACAGTCAATCCCCAAGCGCCATATTGATTATGTCCAATTGAGATCCCTGGGATCTCTGGTTCTCCTCCACCGATCACATCCCATCCTGGAGCAACCAAGTGCGCCATATAACGTAGAGAAGGAGTTGACTGTCGTCGATGTGGGTCATTGGCCATGATCGGATAGCCTGATTCTGACAAGCTGCCATCAATCACCCAGTTGTTACTTCCGATATCATTGATGTCATCTTTTAGAAACTCTTCATATGATCTCTTGTCGAGCATCGCTAGATTCTTATAATCGTCTCGATCGCTTCTATGTACAGCAATAATATCATCAGGCGTAAACAGCAGTGGTCTTCGATAAGCATGATATGGCGCTATCACATCTTCCATCAACAAATCTGTGTTGATGCTTGGATCGATATCAAGATTAGGTTCTTTAGGATGATACCATCCAAGTTCTTTTACTTTCTCTGCTCCAATCTTAGCAACTGCTCGGAGCGTGTTGAGCTCTGCATCTATATTGCCAAGTAGTCCCTGGTGTCTTGATATCACGTCTGCTGGCGTCCATGGCTCAGGCGTAATACCAAGTAGTCTAAACTCGATGGGCAGTTCGTCTTTGTGATTATTTATAAAATTGATATATGCATTGACACCGGCTACATAGGACTCTATAATTAATTTCCCATGAGGGTGATAGTGGTTCATCTCTTGATCCATGTCTCCTCTAAACTGAAATAGCCGAGTTCCTATATCTCGATCCAACCCTTTCTCACCAAGTATCTCAGCAACAGTGCCAGTTGCTTGGCGTCGCCAGATCTCAAATTGAAATAATCGATCCTTGGCGGCATAATATCCTTGAGCAAAGAAAAGATCATGCTCGTTTTGGGCATAGATATGCGGGACACCCCATCGATCTGTTATGATCTCTACTTCTTCATGTAAACCATCAACTGAGAAAGTACTTACAGCTTGTCCTTCAACATTAGTCAAGCATATCGCTATAGCAAATAATATGGTTAGATATCGTTTCATCTTGATAGAATTAAAATCAAAAGATAAGACGATAATCGAGAATATCATGTCAATCTTTAGACCTAAAATCAAATAAAAAGAGGAAACACCTGTGAAGTGCTTCCTCAATAATCTTAATTTATCTACAACCTTTTATGGTAGGATTATCTTACTCGATATTGAACAAAGCATCATCAATATCTCCATTGGCTTTTATCTCACTTACTGTCATCTTCATAGCCGCTCCACCTGGTAACATACCTGTTATGGAAGTAGAATAAGGCCTCAAGATACCGTTGCCTATATCTTTATAATCACTAAAGTCCGTCGTCACAGTGATTGGCCCTTGTGGTCCTTCTTGGGAAGATACATTTCTAATCCACAACCCTGATGCAACATTGAAAAACTCAGAAGTTGCTACTCCTTTTGAATCAGTTGAAACTATCCGATATGCTTTTTCGCCATCTACATCTTCTATACCTTTTAATTCTAATTGCACATCTTCTTTGGCATAGTATCGCTGTGGAAACATTCTTGCCATTATCTTCATCGATTGAAGTTCTGGCCCATCTGTGATTACTTGAGTCTGACCCATCTGTGATATCGACCCTTTCTGCCCATCGAACTTCTGTTCTACAAAAACCATAGCTCCACTTCCCATTTTCATAACAACTTTGTCATCACCTTTTTGATAGACCTCCATTGTCACATCTTGACCCATCATATTGGCCGCACTCTTTGTATACAAAGATGTAAGTCCTGCCAATTTTGTCTCGCCTCCAATCGCATTGATATAGTCATTTACAATTTGTTGTGCTGTGACATTATCAGGTAGAGGAACTTCATCTATTGTAATTTCATTTGCAAAAGCATCAAAATGAGTGATCTCTCCATCAGTATCAAAAGCAGCTAACTTCTCAGCGACATCGTCTTTGTTACCCACAACAATAATGTCTGCTTTATCGGGATGGATATATTTTTTAGCCATGGACATGATGTCCTCTTGAGTGACTGCATTCAGTTTTTGAAGATATACTTGATAGTAATCTGCAGGAAGATTATAACGAGCTATGTTATAGGCAAATCTTGCAATCGTCTGTGGGGACTCAAGAGATCTTGCAAATCCACCTGTCATAAAATTCTTAATACTTTGCAATTCCTGAGCTTCTACAGGCTCTGTTCTTATCTTTTCTAATTCATATAAAAACTGAACTATTGAACTATCTGTTACTTCACTTCTCGTGCTCGCAGATGCTGTAAATGAACCTATCAATGGATCCGTCGAAATAGAAGAACGTGCACCATAAGTATAAGCTTTGTCTTCCCTTAGATTTTGCATCAATCTACTGGAAAAACCACCACCTAAGATTGCATTCATGACTCGTGCTGGTATCGCATCTTCGTCTCCTGGTTTTATATCCACAGGATTAGAAATAATGATAACACTCTGAACAGCACCGTCTTTGTGTGCGAAGTCAACATTGCGTGTGTCTGACATAGTCACTGATCTTCTTGCGGGTCGCTTTGGCATATTCCCTTTCCAATCCGAAAAATACTTTTTCGCAACGCCCATAGCTTGAGACTTATTAATATCTCCTACCATTATGAGATAAGCGTTAGATGGTACAAAGTATTCTTTATAGTAAGACTTAAGATCAGCCAACTCAATTGCATTGACATTCTGCGGTGTCTGAATCTCACCATAAGGATGATCTGCTCCGTAGATGACTTTGGATCGGATATTGTTAGCCATGGAGTTTGGATCTGTCTTTGAAGATTCTAATCCTGATAATACTTGCTTTTTAATTTTAGCTAATTCATCTTCAGGAAAAGATGGATTGTACAATATATCTGACATGATATCCAATAACTTATCTTGATGCTTGGTCAGGGAAGTTGCAAATATGCCATTGGAAGAAGAACTAAGGCTTGCTCCTATATAGTCAATCGCCTGATCAATATCAGCTTTAGATCTTGTTGTCGTTCCTCGAGCTAAGATATCTCCAGCCATGGCAACCTTTCCAACTTTGTCGCCTTCTCGTATTGGGTCATTGATCAATCGTAATTGAAATGATACTTGTGGTATCTTATGATTTTCTACAACGATTACTTTTAGACCGTTAGGCAGTTCAAAGGTTTCAGCTTCGCCAATATTAATCTGAGGTGCAGCTGAAGGCGTCGGAGCATTTTTTCTAAATGCTTCTTTATCCATCATGGCCGTTTTTTCTTTAGCCATGTCGTCTTTCGCCATTTGCTCTTTTTCCATCATGTCTTTAGCCTGCATTTCTGCATCTTTGGCAGCATCAGTAACCTTAGGTGTGCAAGATGCAGCGACTAATAAAAGCGTTATAATTAAGTATGATAAATATTTCATGTCTTCGTTTCTATATTAAGAAAGATTATAATTTTCTAATTTAAGGAGTAGTGGGTTTGGGAAGATAATGAAGTACTACTCTATTGTTAACATCATAATATTTCTTAGCGGCAGCTCTAATGTCTTCTCTTGTTACTGCTAAGAATCTATCCAATTCTGTATTAATCAGATCTGCGTTGTCATAGTACATATGATAGTTGGCTAAGCTCTCTGCGATTCCTGCTATGCGAGCATTGCCAGTCACAAAGTTACTCTCTATTTGATTTCGTAGTTTTTGGAATTCCTCTTCGCTGATAAGTTCAGTCTGAACAGTTTTTAGTTCAGCATCAATTGCTGTTTGAAGTTTGTTGACATCTACCCCCATATTGGCAATACCAAATACAATTGCAACACCAGGATCTTCTAATTCAAATGGAAACCCTCCAGCAAATACTGCTAATTGTTGTTCATCTACAATTGCCTTATTCAAGCGAGAACTTTGTCCCTGTGACAAAAGTGTATTCAACATATTGACAGCGTAAAAGTCTTTAGTACCTAAAGCTGGTATGCGATATGTTGTGATGGCACCTGGTAATTGTATATTGTCATAGACTGTATCGATGACTTCACGTCCCAGTGGTTTTTCTACGATGCTTGGTCTATATATATCTGTTGTCTTAATTGGAATTGTTGCAAAGTATTTGTCTACAAGTTTTTTGGTTTCTTCAATGTCTATATCTCCTGCTATCGATAGGACGGCGTTGTTAGGTGTGTAGAAATCATTGTAAAAATCCTTATAATCTTGTTCTGTTGCAGCATTGAGGTGGTCCATTGATCCTATAGGCGTCCATCGATAAGGATGATCTTTGAAGGCCATTTTCATAGCATTCTCTTGGAATGTACCATAAGGTTGATTGTCTACTCTCTGGCGTCGTTCTTCTTTTACAACTTCACGTTGTGTCTCTACACCTTTGATGTCTACTTTGGCATGAAGCATGCGCTCACTTTCTAACCACATACCCAGCTCTAGTTGATTAGATGGAAGCAACTCGTAGTAATAAGTCTTGTCTTGCGATGTATAAGCATTGTTAGCACCTCCAGCATTAGTGATGTGCTTGTCAAATTGACCTCGATCTATATTCTCGGATCCTTCAAATAGCAGGTGCTCAAAGAAGTGGGCAAATCCCGTTCGGTCAGGGCGTTCATTTTTTGATCCGACATGATACATCACCGAGACAACTACGATAGGAGTCGCTTTATCTTGATGTAAGATCACATGAAGACCATTGTCTAGGTCATATTCTGTGAATTCTATCTTGTTGAGCTGCCCATTGAGCCCAAATGATAAAAGAATAGCAATAACAAAGGGAAAAAGATATCTCATTTAGCTTGATTTATGTCTGCGAATATATCAGTATTAGATATGTAAATCATGATAATAACGAGTATTTAACGACAAGTGTCAGATTAATACATCAGCCCCATCATCCACAATGGTATCACCCCTGATCCACCGGTTGTTATCCCATCTTTAAGCAGTATAGGATTGGGCATATCATAGATCTGATGAAAGTTTTTATTAGGACCTCCGATCTCTGCTACATAGGCATCATTGATCATCATATCTCCACGCAGAGGAGTAGAAACATGTTCCGATACTGATATGACGCTCATGGCAAATGTCTCTCGTATCGTTCCAACATTGGGGCCATCAAGACTCAAGGCATGTACCAGATTAGCGTTGTTGAGATATATCTTATCTGGCTTAGCCATGGCGCTATCACTCTTCCGGGCAGACTTTAAGACATTGATGATGCCTGCACTGGAGAGATAATCCAAGAATAACAATATCCGATTACGGCCTACTCCTAACTCTTGGGACAACTTGGTGATATTGGGTGTAAAGGGGGCGATCCTTGAGATGACAGATAAGAGCTTCTTTAATTGTCGGATCGTATTATAATCTATTGCAAATATCGGCGGTAAGTCAACCTCAATGACTTGATTGATCACGGACTGTATGCGATCATGATACCTCTTTTTGGATTCTTTGTAGAATGGATAGTATCCGCCTTTGCAATAGGCTCTGAAGAACTTCAACATATCATATCGTTCACTTAAGTCAGATGATATATGCTCGTGATCCTTTATGATATCATCGAAGCTCAGTACCTCTACATTATGCCCGTATTCGAATGATAGAAACTCTCTAAGTGAAAGTCCATGTAAGAGATAGACATCTGCTCGTCTACTGAGATCCGCCATCCCTTTCATAATATCGAGTGCTGATGAAGCTGATACTATAAGTTGTACATCTGGAAAGCTATCATATATATTCTTGATCTCTATGGACCAAGTCTCATATTTATGCACTTCATCTAATGCAAACGTGCGGTATCCCTCTTCATAAAGTAGCTCTATGATATCCAAGAGTCTGCGCTCTGTAAATGCTATATGATCTAAGGATAAAAACAAACTTGTAGCGGGATCACAAGCCCCTTTGATGTATTGTAACATCAGGGTTGTCTTGCCTACTCCTCTACTTCCTTTCAATACGATGAGCCGCGCTTCGAAGTCTATATCGTGATATAAGTAGCGCTTGAAGCTTTCATCTACATTGGATAAGATCCGATGACTGGCCTTCTTTAATGACTCCATCTTTGATTAATATTCTAACCAAAGATACACATGGTCTATCAATAAAGCAAATGTTGATAACGTTCTTTCAAAAGAGCAATATAATAATTTGATTTACCACTATTCTTTTTCAGCCTTACGGCGATTATCTTCACTATTAGTATCTATCAACTTATTATATGGATCGATACCTACCTCAGAAGGTTCTTTATCCACTACGATTGCGAAGTCATTAGATATGTCGGTGATCTTGTGCTTCTGTATGTATAAGACCTCTTCTTCTCCATCATCATCAAGCGCAAAAATACCTACTTCGATATAATCAGCGAGAGGATAAGACTGTGTAGGCCGCTTCTCACCTTCTTTGTGTATCAATAAGCTATCTCCCTGTGCATTTTTAAAGATTCGTTTGCCTTTTTCATCTGCGCGATACTTCACCACCTCAGCAGATATATTGACTTCATACTTGCCATCTGCTAATTCACTATAACTATTGTCGATAACTCGGTTATTATAAACAGTGATATACTCAAAGTTATCTTCTACAAAGTAATCAAGACTATCAGGAGTCGCTTCATACAAGAATTCTAATAATTCTAAACACGTCGTATATGGCGCATCTTGAAATCCTACACTATCCACATATCTACTCAACGCCGCATTAAGAACATCTTCACCTATATAATCTGAAAGCGCATAAAAGACCAAAGATCCCTTGTTGTAGTGTATATGTTGCTGATTCTCAACATAGGCAAGTGGTTGCTCTTTCTTGCGTTCTAACGTTCTACCCAACAGATATGAATCCAAAGCATTTTTCAAGAAGGTTCTCATCTGATCCGCGCCATTGGCTTTTTCTAAAACTTTAAGCGACACATATTCTGAAAGACTCTCACTCATCACAGTAGCTCCTTGCACCTTAGCACCGATGACTTGATGTGCCCACCATTGGTGCGCCACCTCATGAGCAGAAACTGCAAAAGGATAATCAACACCTTTGTTATCGTCATCCACATCTGCGATAAATCCTATCCCTTCTGAAAAAGGGACTGTATTAGCAAAAGACTGAGCAAAACCACCTCCAATAATTGGAAACTCTAATATCCTCAACTGATCGTGTTGATATGGAGAAAACTGTTCAGAGCAGTAAGCCAGAGCATCTTTCGCTCCATTCATCATACGTTCAAGATTATAATCATGACCTTTGTGATAATAGATCGTAATCGGTATGTCATTCCAATTGTCTTCATACGTCTCATACCGCGCTGAGATAATAGCGTAAAAATTAAGCATCTTGCTTTGCATCTTATAATGAAAGTAACGCTGCCCATCTTCTTCCCACTCTTGTTGCAACTTACCAGGTGTCATAGCTATCTGATCTGGAGTAGTACTCACGATAGCTTCAAAGTTGATCCAGTCTGCGTCACCAGAAATGTAAGTATTTTGCAAAGCGGTTGTATCAGTTGGAGGAGCAAGACGTTCTTTAGGTTCTAAGCCATACTTCTTCCTCGTTTTATCATCTGTTAATTCAGCATCATCTTCATAACCTATCTTAGGAAAGTAACCACTATTGAAGAAAGTACCATTTTTTCTAACAGGACTATTGTTGTCAAGAATGGTGTTGGGTCTGTTCTTAATCTCAAATGAAAGTTGTAAAACTTCTCCTGGAAGAAGTGGCTCTTCTAATCCAAAGAGCTTTACTTGAGCGATAGTGTCATCTTTATAATCTGATGATCTGTCAAATGATATATTACTTGCCAATCTACTATAATTGATATATACAGTGTCAATAGCTTCGGCCGTTTTATTTTTTAAACTATATACTCCTTCGC
>CAZRXJ010000027.1:0-11611 GCA_964604025.1 uncultured Saprospiraceae bacterium
AGAGATTAGAAATTATATAGGTACAAGCGATTTAATCTATGTATTGACTGATGAATGTACGGGAACTTCGTGTTGGGGTCATATAAATCTTGAAGCCAAGACTATCCCTGAGCCAATAACAGTATATGACACCCTTTGTTGCGGAGATGTACTCAATCAAGAATTATTAATGAGTGAATCAGAGGTGTCACAATTACTATCATCCAAGTGCATTGCTTCTATAGATCAGTTAAGAATGATCAATATGATCGATGGAAGTCTGTGTGACACCTTAACAAACATATACTCTTTCTATGCTGACTTTTTAGTTGATGACACGAAAGAAAGTGTACTTGTCTTTCAACAAAGAATTACGACTATCCCTCTTGATGTAAATAGTATAATCAGGCCTGGAAGTGAAAATCTTGGAGACTCTATAGCACTGGTCGATACCATCATCATTGAAACATGTGGAGATTTTGATTTTACACCAGAAAGCATAGCTAGCTATTGGGCATTGCAATTAGACCCCAATGACAAATTCAAAAATGGAATCAATGAGGGTATCCCATTTGCTTATCCGTACATACTAAAAGATAGCGTAGAAAAAGAATTAGTAAGTATCATCCCGAGGGTTGTAGAAACTACGGTTAAAGAAGAAGTCCTTATCGATGACATATGGGTATTGGCAGATGTCATTAAAAAAGATACAATCATAGACACGTCAATTGTTTTGACAACTATACCCTACTACTACCCTATTGACAGTTCGATTATATGTAATCTCAGTGTTCAATATACCGACATATACAAGTCAGAATGTTTTGAAAATGCCAAACTCATCAGAGAGTGGACCATCTTAGATTGGTGCAGTGGTGATGTCAAATCATTTAGACAATTCATCAAGATACAAGACATAGAAGCCCCCGAGTTCAACGTCATTCTGACAGAAGTAGAAATAATCAATGCAGATAGTATCTTAATTAATGGTGAACCAGTTGCCATGGGAGAAATATCAGTTAATGTTGATATTGATTTTGAAAAGCTATTTCAGGTTATAGATATCACCAATCCTCAGGAGTGCATGGCGTCTTTTGAGGTTCCGATTTTTGATAGATTAACAGACAATTGTACCTCATTAGACAGCATCACTTATGCATACAAAATCAATGGTGAAGAAGTACTACCTGATCCTAGTAATCCAAGATTGCTACATGGTTTTCCAAGTGGTTCTTCTACTCTTGAGATTACAGCCTTTGATCAATGTGGCAACAACTCGACACATCAGATGACAATCTTTGCTATTGATAGAGCACCGCCTAAGGTACTCTGTAGAGAACAGATCAACATATCACTGATAGAAGATGAAGGACTACTTGATGGTGGTCGTGTCTTAGTGCCGCATGAATTATTTGACATCGGTACCTTTGACGAATGCGGTTCGATACTACTAGTGTTAGCGCGGAGATTAGACAATAAGTTCTTCTGTAACGGGACATCGATACAAACCATATCTACTACTGCATTAGAATTCTGTTGTGAAGATGTTGGCGCTGGGCCAATCCCTATAAGTCTTACATATTTTGACAACTTTGGCAACACATCTATATGCTGGACAACAGTACTTATAGAGGGCAACATTATACCTAAGATTGCAATTGAAGATGTCAGTATTGAATGCCAAGAGAATATAACTCCTGAAAGCACAGGAGAACCAGATATACGATATACTTGCTCGAAACCAACCCTCCTATATCAAGATGATCGAAGTAACTATGACTCACTATGCGGGCATGGATATATACAAAGACATTGGTCACTCGAAGAGTACCCACAAGTAAGCACTACACAACTCATAGAGATCACCACAGATAGTCAATATATCTTTAGTCCATATGATATTCGATGGCCAAGAAATTACACTGGCGAAGAAATTGAAGACTTTGTAATCTATGAACCTGACGACGATTCAGATTCTTGTCTCGTGTGGACAGCAGATCAGGTCAATGAGGTGTGTTTTGAAAATCCTACTATAACCTGTCAAGATCAACAATTAGAAGTACCCATTCTTCCTCCATTAAAATGTGGTATCCTCGCTATGAGTTACGAAGATCTGCCATTAGAAACTTTTGACGGAAGTTGTCAAAAGATAATTAGAAGGTGGACTGTGATAGATTGGTGTCAATTCAAACCTAACACAATCGACAATAATGAATTTGAATTACAATATCTAAAAGATAGATGCTTAGAAGAAGAATATTATAGATATACTTCTGTAGTCGAAGATGGCACCTACCAATATGATCAAATTATAAAAATAATTGACAATACACCGCCTATATTTACAGCATGCGAAGATATACAGACATACATAGAACAAGACTGCAAGTCAACTGCCAAAGTATCAGTCACCGCAGAAGATATAGGTGATTGTCCAGGTTTATCTCTTCGATGGTCTTCAACTATTAAAGATATAGACAATACGACGATCAGCGATAAAGAAGGTATCGCACCATCAGGATTGGATATCTCATGGTCTACAGACGAGTTGCAAGTGGGGAGGTATCTTGTTTATTGGGAAGTTGTCGATGGATGTGGCAACACCGCCTCTTGTGTTCAATCCTTGTCGATCCTAGACAGCATCCCCCCAGAACCTATATGTATCCAGGACTTAAGTACAGTAATACTTAATGATCAAGGTGTTGTCACAATTTGGGCCGAAGATTATGATTTGAAAAGCGTTGACAACTGTCTGTTGGCAGGGGTCTATTTCAAGAACGATGAAGGTCGATTCGTAAGTAATCTTACTTTATCCTGTCGTGATGTCATAGACCTAAATGGGCAGTTATGGACGGGCGAACTGTGGGCCATTGACTCTTCGGGTAATACTGCAAGTTGTAACATCTCATTAGGTCTATCGGACAATTCTGGAGTATGTAACAACACAACATTTAGTACAATCTCAGGTCTCGTCTACACACCCTCTAATGATATGATAGAAGGCGTAGCATTACAAACTGGTCAATTAGAAAATAATACCTCTGCCCAAGGAATATATGCTTTTGCCAATATGACCATGTTTCGAAGTTATGAGATAAGTGCTTCTAAAAATGATGACTTACTCAATGGGGTAACCGCTGTTGATATGGTGCTTATCCAAAGACATATATTGGGTAAGCAAAAGATAGCATCACCTTATCTACAGATAGCTGCAGATGTCAATAGCGATGGCAGGATAAGTGCACTTGACTTAGTTGTGTTGCGCAATGCTATCTTAGGAAGATCTGATGAATTTATAGATAACACTTCATGGAGGTTTGTAGATGCTCTTCATAACATACCCGACAACTTAGCTCCATATGATGAGACTGTCAATATTGACAATCTGAATGGCAACATTGATGATGCCAACTTTATAGGTATAAAAATTGGAGATATTAACAACAATGTCATCTCCAATAGTCTAATCTCTGGTGGGCGCTCATATGACTTACACTTTTTTACAGTTAAGGACCAAGCGATAAAGAAAGGGCAAGAGATATCTGTTCCAATTACTGTAGAAGATATTCAAGAGATCAGAGCATTTCAATTTACTATGCCGACAGAACACCTGTCTCTGATAGATATATATTCTGATGCCATTGATATCAATCGCAGCCATATTGCAAAACACTCGGATGCTATTACTGTAGCATGGAATGAATCTATTCCCTTAGAAGAAATAAGTAGTAATGAACTATTCATTCTGAACTTCTTAGTCCATCAAGATGGTTCATTGAGTGACTTCTTACAGATTAATTCTTCTATAACTAAAGCATTGGTCTACAGAGATCTTAATGAAGATATAGATCTAGGTTTGACATTTGACGCCGAGCTTCAATCTGTGATCAGTAGAAATCATTTATATCAAAACGTTCCTAATCCATTCTCTGGGGAGACGACTATTGGGTTTGAACTGGGACAGTCTGGACAAGCTATTGTTAGCTTCTATGATATAGCGGGGCAAAAGATTTTGGAGATAAAAGACAATTATAATATGGGTTATAATGAAGTCACGATAGACGCTGATTTATTAAAAAGAAAAGGAGTTATAATTTATAAATTAGAACAAGGAGGATATAGTGATTATAAAAGAATGATACGGATCGATTAGTCTTTCTGATTCATTTATTCTTATCCTTCACAAATAACTGTTCTAATGTGATCACACTTTGGACCAGACTATTGCTATAAGTATTGGGTGTAAGTCCAAATGTTGTAATAATAGTTGGAAAGATACTTTCTTTTATCTTTCCAAAGTGCTCAAAAGAAGCCATTTTATTGCGCATCTTCATGGCATACTCTTTGGTAATGACATACGGATATTTAGAAAACTTCATCTCACACATGTTAATGATTCTATCTGCTCTTCTAATTAGAAGATCGATCTGCGCTCCAGGCATCTCTTCTGTTCCTCTATGGTGCCAACTTGATACAGAAGTTTTAATTTGCTCAATGCCCAGTGCTTCCTTGATCTGCTCCACATGAAGCATACACATGTTCTCAAATGCCAACCCACTCCAACTCGCCCAGGAAGGTGATTGTGATGCCTTTAACCAATTGTTGATATCTCCTGTAGTTTCTGGGGCGATATACTTTAGATAAAAGAGTGTGTAAAGATCTGTCAATTTATAATTCGCATCTTTTTTTTTGTGGCCAAAAGGAGTATATGCATTTACAAATCCCGACTCCGTGAGTTCTTCTAATAACTTGGTAAACCCTCCCCCACTTCCTGTTTCTGTTTTTTTAATCAACACCTCTCTTGATAGGCCTCTTGGTGTAGCAGCTAATGCTTCTACTATGGACATGTGTCTTTCTGCTTTATTGAATAGTGATTGGAATAACTGCACATACTCTGTTCTCAATATTCCATTTTTGCTAAAGCAAATTCTATTGATGGCTTGAGTCGCACTTTCTCCTTTCTTTATCTGGTCTAGGTAAAACGGTATACCTCCCATCACCATATAGATCTGGCAGATGTCATAACGGTCTAAGATGATATCTTTCTTTCTTAGAAAAAGCTCTGTCTCATGCAGATCAAATGGCTCCATCCTGATCCTGTAAGTAACACGATTGTGAAGCCCTCCTTTGTTCTTAAGAATATTGGATATCATCCAGGATGCCGCAGAACCACATACAACTACAACGATGTCTTTTCTCTTGGATGCCCATCCATTCCAGAAAGCCGTGAAAGCAGTTAAGAATCTAGACTTGTGTGTGGCCATCCAAGGAAGCTCATCCAGGAAGATGACTTTCTTCCGTCGGATACGACTACCCTCTATGATAGATTGTAGTGTATCAAATGCCTCAAACCATGAACTGGGGATCTGTATAGGTAATGTCTGATTGTCTATCTGCGACAAGGCTTGCGCAAATCTGTCCATGTGATCTGGCACGTCACTCTCGTATAATCCAGTAAACTCTAAGAACATCTCCTTGCCCAATACCTCTCTTATAAAAAAGGTCTTTCCTACTCGTCGTCGGCCATATACGAGTACTAGCTCTGACTTGTCAGAAGTCAATGCATTATCAATCTGTTCTCGCTCTACATATCGGCCTACGAGATCCATATCATCATTTTAACTCGCCAAATGTATAAATTCATTACAGATTTGGCAAGTTAAAAATAATTTAAAGTCGCCAAATGCAGTCTAAATGTATCGATTTGGCGAGTTAAAAGATGTCTCAAGGTTTACTAATGAGTGAATCTAAGTTGCCAATTTCGCTGTTTTAAGTCGCCAAATGTAGTTTAGGTGTATTGATTTGGCGAGTTAAAAATCAATTATATTATCATAAATATATGATAATCAATAAGTTAATTAAATCCTATTGTTCCTCTTTGATGTTGATAAGCCTTCATCATAATCTGAATAGCTAAGTCTACATCTACCTTCTTAAGCAAGACATTATAACGGCTGGTTATATCTGAACGTTCTCTACCTAAGCGAAGGCTTTGTTGCTTGATTATCTCATCTACATACTGACGGACTCGACGGGCATTGCCAAAGTGTTTGTTGCGCTGGATATACTCAGTAGAAAGTCGATCTGAAAGTTTGGCTAATGCATCTGTCGAAAATCTATATCCACGTTCTTTGACGAAACTCTTCGCTACTTCTGTTAACTCTACTTCTTTAAAATCTGGAAAGTGAAGATGGTGATCAAATCTCGACCTCAATCCTGGATTGGTCGCTAAAAACTTATCCATCTCATCTGGATAACCAGCAACAATGGTAAAAAACTTGCCTCTATAATCCTCCATCTTTTTCAAGAGCACTTGGACTGCTTCATCGCCAAAGTCATTGTTAGCACCGATCTTATTGAGTGCATATGCTTCATCGATAAACAATACGCCACCCATCGCTTTATCTATCACTCCAGCCGTTTTAATAGCCGTCTGACCTACATATCCAGCTACTAGTCCTTGACGATCTGTCTCGATCATATGCCCTTTCTCAAGTACGCCAAGGGCCTTGAATATATCCGCTAATAGCCTAGCCACAGTAGTCTTCCCTGTTCCAGGATTACCTACTAGAACCAGATGCATATTAATTTGTCCGGTTATCAATTCATCTTTACTGCCCCTGTATCTTACGATATCTACCAGTTGATGGATCTTTTCTTTTATATCTTCAAGTCCTATCAGAGCATCCAGTTTACCCAAGGCTAACTCCAAGGCTTCGATATCCAAAGAGATATTCTCTTGTTTGCCTCTACGATTAGTCCTTATCTTTTTAACATCTTGTAATCCGATGATGCTCAACTCTTCATCCGAGAGATCTGCTCGATTGGGTTTATTCATCAGTCTGATACCCATATTGATCTTTGCTTTTTCTA
The DNA here is from genome assembly GCA_964604025.1 of uncultured Saprospiraceae bacterium. Classification (GTDB taxonomy): domain Bacteria; phylum Bacteroidota; class Bacteroidia; order Chitinophagales; family Saprospiraceae; genus JAJRXG01. The sequence goes on from CAZRXJ010000027.1 coordinate 6,853, forward strand.
AGATCTGAGCGATATACCGGGCATTGCCAAATGACTTATCTCTACCTCGATACTCTTCTTGTATAAGTTCTTTCAATGCTTTCTTACCGCCTGCAGATAACATCACTTGATACCGCTCACAGAAGATGTCTAATATCTCATGTAATTCTGACAACTTATAATCCTCGAAGTCATAGTAGTACTTGAATCTTGAACTCAAGCCAGGATTAGAATTGACAAAGGCTTGCATCTCTTGAGGATATCCTGCTACAACAACCATAAAGTCACACGATGGGTGAGACATTTGCTTGACCAAAAGCTCTATCACCTCTCTTCCAAAATCTTTAGAATCTTCGTTATTTCGCGCAAGCGCATATGCTTCATCGATAAATAGCACCCCACCTTTGGCTTTTTCAAATGCGTCTTTCACCTTAGGTGCCGTCTGACCGATATACTCACCTACGAGGTCTACTCTATCTACTTCATGTACATGTCCTTTGGCCAGCAATCCCATGCTCTGATAGATCGCTCCAAGAAGACGTGCTACAGTCGTCTTTCCAGTTCCAGGATTACCTGTAAACACACTATGCAGTCCTAAACTATTAACTTCCTTGAAGCCACGCTGCTCTCGCAATTGTAAAAACTTGATATACTTGGTATGCTCTGATATCTGTCGCTTTACATTCTTTAGACCTACTAATTTGTTGAGTTGATCATATGCTTCTGGGCCCGTCAGTGTCTTTATAGCTCCAGTATCACTGCCTGATTCTTTATTAATTAAAGCATTGAGTTCACTGGTACCTTCTTTGAACTCTGTCCCAATCAAGAAGGATGACTCCACTATCAATCTATCGTGAAATACAACTTCAACACTATATCTTCCCTTTCTCCAGGATCCTTTGACATTAGATCCCCAACCAGCCGTTATCTGTATCTCGCTTTCATCTTTCTTCATCTTCTGAAGACGGACGACTTCACCTTTGAGCTCTCGTGCATCATTATAGAATCTGATAAAGATCTCGTTGAACCAATCTATATTGGGCACATAGTTTTCGATGGTCAACTCTATAAATACATAGCGTGTATCAAAATCAGGAAATTCTATATAGTAAGTCCGATCACTTCCATCGTTATTCTGATCATAGTTACCCTCAAAATATTCGACACCTGTGATCCGCATCGCGTCCTGAGTGTGTCCTTGTAATATACCTGCAAGGTCCTCTACATAGAAGTATTTGGTAGCTAATTTTTTTCCGTCGACATATGCCTCCCAACAATACTTACCCTTCTGCCAGAATGTACCATTGTCTTTTTGACCCCAACCTTCTCTGATATATGCTACATGGTCGTGTTTGGATATCGTTCTCTTTATGTCAAGCGAACATATTTCCTTTTTTTGCTTATCTATTCTAAAACATTTGAGGGAAACCTCGACATCCCAAGGTTCAATCTCATAAGACTTATTGATTAAGGATAGCTCCGCATAGATATAGCTCAATTGGCTATGCTCAAAGACCTGACGGTACTTCTTTCTATTACCTGCCAGCCATTCTGTACTAGAATAGACCTTAAGGTCTTTAAATTTATATGATTCTTTATTGGATTCTTGCTTGGTCTTAGGCATATATCACACTCACTATAGCGTTCTTCTCTAAAGCTAAGTCATACTGAAGACAATTGCCACCCATCATCACAAATAATGATTGATTAACATTTAAAGAGGTCGAGAAATCGGATAAAAACAGCATTATTCAGGCTATGTTGATATCTTGCGGCACTATTAGCAGAAGAGAATGAACCGTTCGGTCATTCTAAGCGTTAAGGAGGATTAATGATAAGAGTAAAATTCAAATTTGAGGAAAAAGGCAAAGAGGAGCAAGTGGTCGAAGGTCACTTCAAGGGAGAGTCTATCTTAGATATCGCAGAGGATGCAGATATACACCTCAATCACAATTGTGGAGCTGTCTGTGCATGTAGTACGTGTCACGTCTATATAGAGCAAGGAGAAGACCATCTCAAAGAGATATCTGATCGCGAAGAAGACTTCATTGATCGCGCCATTAATCCACGTATAGAATCACGTCTGGGATGCCAGTGTGTACTTCTTGACGAAGATGCAGATATTGAAGTGATCATCCCAGATCAGTCGGGTATCATAGGACATGAACATTAGACCTAACCAAGTCAAGATACTTCGACTATTGACCTGATCACAAACCTATAATTAGAAAATTCCAATTAGAATATATGGCATTTGACGAATTAAACAACCTACCCTTCAATTGGGCCGATCACGAAGATATAGCTATGGGTCTATATGACAAATTTGGTGATGAGTTCAATGAAGGTAAGATATATAGAATCAGATTTACAGATCTTCTTGAGTGGATTATGAGCTTGCCTAATTTTGAAGGAAAAAAAGAAGATTGTAATGAAGGTCACCTTGAGATGATTCAAGCCAAGTGGGTCTACGAATGGAGAGATAACCAATAAGTCTTTCTCCGGCCAATCTATCTCAGTGATCTTTCTCAGACTTTTACGACTTCCTAACTTAATCTTATTAGTCGTTACACTTTATGTGATCACCATAAGGGTTATATATCCTCCACTTATCGTAAATAAGATTGCTCCCGCATTAACATCAAAGGAGTATTTGCTTTTTCTTTTCATAGCTCTGTGCCTAGGAGCAGGTGGTTATGTATACAACGACATCGTAGATCAAAAGACTGATCTTGAAAACCAAAAACGCTTAATTGTTGGTCATAAGATCACGCATAGGATCGCATTAGGAGCATACTTTTTCTTAACTATAGCCCCACTCTTGCCTATGCTTTCTTTGACGATGGAGTTAGATCGACCAGATTACCTTTGGTATTATTTTGGTGTTGTTGTCACATTGTGGTTGTATAATCAGTATTTAAAAAAACTCCCCTTAATAGGAAATGTTGTTGTGGCAGGTCTTTGCGGACTTGCTGTGTTGATGCCCTACCTCCTTGAGCTAGATGCCATGCTAGTACTCAAAGAGAATGATGTGGGTGGCTATTGGACAGCTATTGCAACAATCATTGCATTCACCACTTTTTCTTTCTTGGCCAATCTTATAAGAGAGGTTATAAAAGACATAGAAGATATAGAAGGTGACAAAGCAGCAGGACATCACACTCTTCCCATCTTAGCAGGGATAGCGAAGTCGAACATAGTCGCTCAGGTCTTGTCTATGGTTCTATTAGCGGCGATCATTACGTGGTCGATATACGCATTCATACAAGTTGATCTAAAGTCAATCATATCTTGTGGACTGTTGATCATACCATTGATCCTACTGATCATCAAAATGAAAAGTGCATCAATGGCACAACAATTTCATGACCTGAGTCAATATTGGAAAATGTATTTTGCAGTTGGAATTGTATCATTGATCATCATGACATACTAATAATTATAGGACCTATGAAATACTCAAACCCACTTGACCACCTGAGTTCATACTACATTATCCTTGGATCTGGATCTCCAAGAAGAAAAGAATTGATGGCGCATATGGACTTGCCTTATAAGATCCTGATTAGTGATACAGAAGAGATTATCCCAGATGATCTCGATGTCACTGATGTACCAGCATATCTTTCCAAATTAAAATCTGACGACTTAATAAATCAAGTAAAAGACAATTTTCTCTTGATCACTGCAGACACTGTTGTCATTCATAACAATAAGATATTAGGTAAACCAAAAGATAGAAAGGATGCTATTGACATGGTCACTAAATTGGCCAATACGACGCATACAGTAGTCACTGGCGTAACTGTTAGGTCACAAGTTAAGATGAAGACATTCTCAGACACCACTCTGGTGACCGTTGCACCTATGAACAAAAACGAAGTAGCTTGGTATATAGACAACTATGAAGTGATGGACAAAGCGGGCAGCTATGGTATCCAAGATTGGATGGGAGTCTCCAAGATCACTAAGTTGAAAGGTTCATATTACAACGTAATGGGACTTCCAACGGATAAGTTGTATGAGGTGTTGAAAGAGTGGTGAATCTAATAATCAAATTTCTTACACCACAGCCTGATTGAGATATGCATCAAAAGGATACAACGCCTTAAACACTTTTGCTGCATGACCCACAAAGTCCTTTGCCAGAACATCCTTATCAGCACATTCATGTGTTGCCAAAAAACTCTTGTATCGTAGTAGATCGATCTCTGGGTGATCTCGAGGATATCCCTTGGGAGCCGTTTTTAATTGCTCTCCTTCAAAGGTCCCAAAATAGTTTTTAAATGCTGGTGCATTCACAACTTTTTTAAATGACTTAGGATCATCAGCGATCTGAGCACGGATACCCTTCAGCCACGGACCTTGAGGCATATATGCACCGCCCGCCAACATTGTATCACCTGGACTGATATGGATATAATAACCCGCCCGACTATGAATCTCAGACTTTTTTAATGCGCCAGTGACGTGCGCTCCAAAGTGTGTCTTATAGGGAGATTTGTCTTTAGAAAATCTAACATCTCTATAGATTCGAAACATCGCACTTTTGCCAGTATGATGAGATATGCTTGGATCAAACTTAGAGATGCGCCCTATCAACTGATCAATGAATTGTTCAACATTGTCTTTCGCCGCTTCATATCGCGGTTTGTTGCCCTTAAACCAATCTCTATTGTTATTCTTTCTAAGATCTATTAAAAAGTCAAAAGTTGCTTTTTCAATCATGTCCTTTGAGCATATATAATTACAATGTACTAAATCAAAACAATAATAAATG
>CAZRXJ010000028.1:0-11593 GCA_964604025.1 uncultured Saprospiraceae bacterium
GGCCGAAGAGACAAGCTATATAAATGTCGTTGACTTCGATATGGATATACTCTGTTAGATAAAAACACGAAAACAAGGTCGTGCTCGGGGTCAGCCCAAACCATCGTACCTGTGAACCCTGAATGGCCAAAACTACGAGGGCTCGAACTTTCTGCTACATATGCCAGACTCGCATCATACACTCTTAATGGTTTGTCAAAACCAAGTCCACGTCTATTGTCATCATACTGATAAGAAGTAAAGGCATCTACCGCACGTTCATCTATAATCTGTCGTTCTTCCCAAGACCCTTTGTTTAGATATAGCTGAAAGAGCCTAGACAAGCTTTCTGCATCACCAAATAATCCAGCATTGCAAGAGACTCCATCCAGCATGGCAGCTGCTTCATCATGCACTGTACCATGTACTAATTGATGTCGCCAATTGGTGTCATTTTCTGTTGGAACTATTTCTCGTGAGTCATATTTGTTTAGAGGATTGTAAGTTAATCTGTTAGCATCAATGGGGTCATATATTTCACTTTGTAGATAATCCACAAAAGATCTACCAGTTAAGTCCTCAATCATATCTGGCATTAATAAAAAAGCCAATCCCGAATATCTATACTCTTTCTTACTACCAAGAGCTGATCTTTTAATAGCCTTATGCATTTTCTTGTGATATCGTTTGTGCAGATATAAACTGTCTGTTATCCTAATGGGATATTTTTTAGAATATGCAGTCCTAAAAGTTTTCCGCTTGTACGCTCCAGAACTCTTCATTGCGTCTTTCCAAAAAACGATATATGGTTTCAGTCTTGCCTGATGTGCGAGTACTTGCCTCAAGGTTAGGTTTTTCTTATTGGAGTTTCTAAAACACTTGTAATACTCTTTGAGTGGAGCATCCAAGTTCAACTGTCCTTCGCCATACAGTTTCATTAAGATGGGTAGACCAGTACTTACTTTAGTAATAGATGCCATATCATAGATATCGTTAACTTCGAGCTCTCTTTTGTTATCATAAGTATGATAACCCCAAGTCTTATGAAAGATAATACTATCGCGATGTCTTACTAAAATCTGCGCTCCTGGAAAAGCCATAGAGTCTATACCCAGTTGGATAAGACTATCCAATCTGTAGGCCATCTGATTGTAGCTTTCAGGTTGGGCATTGCTACCAAGTGATTGTATAATAAAAATTAAACCACTAATTGTAATTCTTATAAGTCTTACTCTCATTTCAAGACAAGATTAATTGGGCAATGGTCAGAACCCATAATGTCATTATCTATAGAAGCATCTTTAATTTGTTCTTCAAGTTTCTTATCTACTAGAAAGTAGTCAATTCTCCATCCAACATTCTTTGCTCTTGCGCCAAATCTCATACTCCAGAAACTGTACTTTACCTTCTCTGGATACAATAGTCTAAAGCTATCAATGAGACCTACTTTTAGTATGCCATCCATACCATCTATCTCCGCTTGTGTATATCCAGAGGTCTTATTATAATTAGGTTTAGGTCTTGCAAGATCTATCGCTTGATGAGCTACATTAAAATCCCCAGTAACGACAATAGGTTTCTTTTTTCTAATTTTTTTGAGATACTTAGCGAATGCTGCATCCCATTCTTGGCGATAGTCTAATCGTTTCAAGCCACTACCAGAGTTAGGCACATAGACGTTGATCATGATAAATTGATCAAATTCACAAGCGATCACTCTACCCTCTTGGTCATGTTCTTCTATACCTATACCAATGGTGACTTTTAAGGGTGTCTCTTTAGAAAGTATAGCGACACCAGAATATCCTTTCTTAACAGCAGAAGTAACACTTATTACATATTCCTTGACTTCAGAAAGAGCTTCGAGGACTTGATCATTTTGCGCCTTGGTCTCTTGAAGACAATAGATATCAGATTTACTTTTCTTTAATTCATTCAGAAAATCTTTTTTTACTGCGGCTCTTATTCCATTGACATTCCAAGATGTAATTTTCATAATTTAACTTCAATTGTATTTTAATCTTTCGTTTTATTTGCCATGAGCGCTTTTCTAATCTGCTGCCATGATACTAGGTGTATGTCTTTATCTTTTAGCTTTTGCTTATAATGTGAGCTGGTCACATAATTATAATCTTTTTGTCTCCAAGTTGCGCCAAAATCTGGGTGATCAACCATAACAGCTTGCATCTCAGCATCATCATAACCAAGATGTACGATAACCTCGTTGAGTCCAGGAATGATTTGATCAATCATATCATCGTACATCTTTTGCCAATCTGGTGCCATCTGACCCATCATAATTAGCTTATCCAATGAATAGTGTATGGGCCCAGCGATAGAATCAAGTCCCCACGATGGCGGCACCAATGCGCCTGGAACCATTACAGGAAGATCATATTCTTTACCCAGTCTGACATATATAGCAAATAGTTCTGGTGTTGAAAATAATGTGCCCATATGACTATCAAGATGTGACACCTCAATCCCAGATTGGAGAGCTTTGTCAATCTGCGCTCTGATTTCTATCTCTACTTCTGCAAGTTCTGCATGTTCGACGACATCGATAACTTTATCATACATGACTCCTTGATTATTGAGCAAGGAAGGAATCTTATCTGATGACGCTACGCCATCCCACTTATAATACTTCCATTCGGAAGTCAAGGTGAGATGAAGTCCCCAACAATATTCAGGATGGCTACTAGCATAATCAGCGATCTCACTAAACCATGGACAAGGCACCATGATGCTGCTACTGGATATACCGCCATTATCAAATGCATCTATCGATGCCTGATTAACACTGTGTGCTACGCCCAAGTCATCTGCATGCATGATCAATAATTTGGCATCTTTGTCATATCCCAGTATCTCAGCTATGTTGTCCGTTTGTCCATAAGACTCTATACAGAGAAATGAGAAAAGTGTGAATACTATTGGTGAAAACTTCATGATATGATACTTAATGTCACGTTAATCTTCTTTATTATGGGTACAAAATAGTTAATGTAGCATTAAGATATTAGACACTTACATATTCATCCATTATCATTGGTATAACTAAATCTTCTAAAATGAAATCCTTATTTGCGCTATCGGCTTTCTTAATTATGTTTTCATCTTGTGGGTCCAACTTGAAATATTTTACTGAAGACCTATACGACGAGCATCAATGGTCTGAAAATGAGCTTAAGCGCATCCAGTTCTACATATCCCAAGATATCGCTTTGTATCGGGGTGCATCAGATAGAGATTCTAAAATAGAAGATGGAAAAATTAAGGTAAAAAGTGATCGTAAAGTTGAAGAAGTTGTCATCAAGAAAGGTACGCCTGGAGTATTCGTTCAATCTCCGAAGAAAAATCGTTTTGCAATTTCATTTGGCAATGGCAAGGGTCAATTTTTAATGTTTGGTCCTAACTCAAAGGCCAATGGCAGATTCGTCTTGTTGGCCAAGGATTGGGATCGAAGATCGGGTCAAATATCTTATGGTGGCAAAATCTATGAGACCAGCTCAGAAAGCGCCTATGCTGCATTGATGGTAGATATCAAGAGGGCAAAAAAGACTAAATATGACTCTAAAAAAGCTGACGGAAGAAGAGTAAGAAGTAGATAAGTACTTAGTTAAGATATGCCTTAATCTTGTCTAACAACTTATCCGGTGGTACAGATTGATTAGCATATTCTTTTAAGACATTGATAAGGTCATCAGTCAGCTCTGGTCTAAATCCAAGTTTAAAGCCAAAGGTCTTAACCAATCTTTCTTCTTCTATATCTATAAATCCATCTGCATTCATGAAGAAGAGAAAGTAATATAAGATCATTACCCTGTCCTTTTCTTCTGTCGGTGGCTTAAGTGGATATTTATCTTTACGAAGATGGATCTCATAGACATCTTCTTCTGACAAACCCAACTGTAGCGCCACATGCATGATATATCCGTTCTCAGCAGATGTCTCTTTAAGGTCTACATCCTTAAGCTTTATTAGTAAAGCTATAATGGCTCGCTTGGCATGTTCTGGAGTTGATATAGGGTCTAACATAGATAAGCTTTGATTAGATACATAAAAGATAGTGCCAAACTACATGCTCTTTCTTTTAATAGCAAGCCCTTGTAGGATAGATTACACTAATCCAATTCTCCCTTTTTATCCAATGAAGCTGCATATTCGATACCTTCATTCCACCATGAAGTCATCTGAACAGGATCAAAAAGAAAAGAATGTTCAGTCAATACTCTAGGTGTGAATATAAAATTGACATGGACTGAGTTGTCATATACACTTTGCAAGTGTCCAATGTAAAGATCGTTTCTAGATATGCGATTATGCATAAAGTCCATTGACTTTAACAACACATCAAATGCATTGTTGGTCTTCGATTTATTGGGCATGCTATAACGTGGGTTAAGAACAATAACATCAACCTCAGTAGCTCCCGCATTGATGGCTTCTTCAATCGGTATCAGACTTCCAAATCCTCCATCTGCATACTCATAACCATCCTTTTCTACAATTCCCATAAATGGGACAAAACTTGTCGAGGTCCACATCCATTCTGTAAAATCTTTATAATTGTGATCTATTGCATATTTGTATTCTACAATATTGAGAGACAAATTAGAAACAGACACTAATACTTTTTTACCCGAGTTTCTAACTTGTTCATATTCTTCTGGAGACATTGTATTTCTAATTGTCTTCAACAAATTCTTATGTTCACCAAATGTTTTTTTTCCTTTGAGAAACATCTGAAAGATGTTGCGATGATTGATTTTTGTGAAGATTCCAGATTCTCCTTGTTTAATCGTGAATGGGCTCACATTATATATATCTTCCTGACGGACACTTGTATATGCCCTCCGTATATTCTCTATATTATTTATTGCTAAGTGAGGGACCAACAAACTGCCAGTCGAGCAACCTGCAAATATATCATAGTCCCTCTTCTTTTCTTTAATGAGATATTGCGCGATACCACCACCAAATGCTCCCTTGCTGCCACCACCGCTTATTACTAATGCTCTCATATTTACAATCTAACTATTAATTTGCCGATGTGTGAATTGCTAAGATAACATGCTTGTGCTATAATCTATCAAGTCATTAAAGAACTAAATGAGATCACTATGAACACACATTGGTCATAATATGCTTCTGTTTATTTCATTATAGTTCTATGACGATCCGACATATACTCTCGGTACTCGAGTATTGATATTAGTAAGGATCTCATATGGTATTGTATTTGCCCATAGTGCAAGGTCTTCAACTGTCACTTCCTCATCTCCTTGCTTGCCTATAAGTATGACTTCGTCTCCGTTATAAGCAGTACCGTCTCCGATATTGATCATCAACTGATCCATACATATATGACCCACTTGCTGATGTTTTACGCCTCTAATGATGACACCCGCTTGATTACTCATAGCACGCATATAGCCATCGCCATAGCCAACAGGTAAAGTGACAATTCTTGTCTCAGTATCCGATTGCCATGAGCTTCCATAACTCACAGGGTGATCTTTTTTAATAACTTTAAAAAATACAACATGTGTCCTCCAAGACAAAACGGGCTGGACATGCAGTAGCTCCTTGAATTGTTCTCCTGGATATACACCGTAGAGCAAGATTCCGATCCGCATCATATCATAACTGGGCAGATCCCCTTGTAACATACCACCACTATTACTCGCATGGACAAGTGGTCTTTTTACATTTTCACTTTCGTAAAATGATAATACTCTTTCGAATCTTTCAATTTGTATTTTAGAATATTCATTGCTTTTTTCGTCTGCATTGGCTAAATGAGTGAATATGCCCTCTATCAAAGTATGTCGACACAATTGGGAAGCTTCTAATAACTTATGTGCAGAATAATAATGCATGCCGATGCGCTCCATACCGGTATCAATTTTTAGATGCGCACGTGCTGTCATGCCCAGCTCATTTGCCACACTTTCTATCTGATGCAACTTCTCAATAGACGATGCCGTGATGGTTAAATCATGTTTTAGAAATAGCGGGATTTGATTGCCCGTGATACCACCTAACACAAGGATTGGAGTTGTGATACCCGCTTCTCGTAACATGATACCTTCTTCTAGGTAAGCAACACCAAAATAGTATGCACCCAATGCTTCGAGATGCTGGGCTATCTTTTTTAAGCCATGACCGTATGCATTGGCTTTAAGGATAAACATGATCTTTGATCCACTAGCATACTCATTGATCACTTTATAATTTTGAGTTAGAGCACCAAGATCTATAGTTACATATGTGGGTCTTAGTACGCTATCAGACAAAGTGTCTTGAAGAAGCATATCTTATAATCTGAATATTACTGTTTTATAAAAGCAACTGTATATCGCTGGGTTTCATCTATAATCTCTATAAAGTACATACCTGGGGAGAGTCTCCCTACATTCTCTTGCCATTGATGTGTACCTGATGATAAGACAAGAGACCTCTGATCAATGACACGACCGTCTATACCAACTATTCTCAAAGAACCCTCGAGTCGTTCCCTATTTTCTAAATTAAGCGTAACCAATTGATCTGCTGGATTAGGTCTAACTGATATAGACAATTCGTCAGTGACAACTTCAGTAACAGGGTCTATCAATGAATTAGAATTAATCAATGTGAAATCATCATCACAGACCAATGTTTGTCCATTGCTCATGATACATGTTTGACCGGCAAGTTCTCTACGTTCATACAATTCAAAATCATCTATAGACCAAGCTGCTCCTCTAAGTTCATCTTGAAATAAAAGTGATATGTAATTAAATCTAACCATTATCTCTCGTCCGAGATAAGCTTCAAGATCTACTACAGTTGTTTGGCTTTCACCACTACCAGTAAAGGCGCCTGTCACATTACGATAAAAAAAGTCTGGGAACGGGCAGTTGTTAAAACAGTTACTGATATTATCGGAAAAACCATTGACGAGATACTCGTCTGCAGTTAGAGCTATCCAACTATTACCTTGATCCGTAGAAACTTCAACTCTTCCTCCATCAATACCGAGATCAGCATCGTACCTATGATTAAACTTTAATAATCTATTAGCAGCCGTTACCGTAAATGCTCGATTTCTTGTTGCATAAGATTCTCCTCCGATCGTATCCTGAGGCACCTGGAGGCTCATTCCATTGTCGGTATTACCAGCATTTGATAAGCCCCAACCAGGTATGATATTGTTAGTAGCTGATATATCAAATGCCAGCTCACCTTCTAAATCATCGAATAACTCAAATGATGAAAAAGGGATGCTCTCAGTTCCAAGACTATAACGAATTGTGAATTCTTGGCCGACACTCAATTCATCAATTTCAATCACTATCTGGTTACTTCCAAAATCAAACAAAATATTGTCATCAACACTGATCAATTCAGTTCCATCAGGGATCTGATCTGTTATAACGACATTAGAAAGATTCTCTCTGTGATTGGCAATCGTAAGTTCTACTGATATCTCTTCTCCAGGATTTATCAATGGAGTCATGTCTTTTTCGATTGTTAATTCTCCAGAACATGATAGTGGGATGTCAAAACCATCAACGTTGTCTCGGCGAGTGTCGCCATCATTAGAAGCTGCATCAATGCCTAGTCCTCTACGAGCAAAGGCGCGCCATATAAGACACTGGTTTTCACCAAAATTATTGAGTCTATCTGCATCAAGGATAGCATCCCTACCTTCTATTAGACTTGGATCACATTCTTGTAATTTTAAGCCATCCATTATAATTTGAATGGCTCTAAGGTTTCCAGCTGATCGGTCACTCCAAGTAGGATCATATCCATCTTGATCTATAAATGCCCAATACATATCCCATAATACATCGGTCCATATCTCGCCTACATCATGAGGTCGGAAAGAAAATCTAATATGACTATGTAGCTGAGGATTTATATCCATATCTATACTATATGGGAATCGTCTGATGCCTCTGCCACTTCTTGGTTCGCCAGAAACATAGGTGCCTATAGCTCTACTTAGACTTCCTACATCTTCTTCTTGCTGTGTTAATACAAGCGCAAAAAAGTCACTCCACCCTTCACCCATTTGTTCATCATTGTCTAGACAAGCACTCGTTCCTGCTCCACCTGACAATCTTATCGTTATCCCATGTGCATATTCATGTGCGATGATACCGTTATCAAAACTTGAGGATACTTGCTTAACTGCATTAAATCGGCCATTAACACCACGTGCCAGTTCTGCCTTAATAAGGTCACAGTCTTCTCGCGATAAAAACAAAGAAGGAATAGTAACAAGTCCAGCGTTTTGTCCAGCAGACATAGTTACAAGAGGGGCATTGCTGAGATTATTGCACACTATACAACCTATAGCTCCTGCTTCTTGTGCTGCATGAACCTTAAAACTAAAATCACACTCCCCTCTATCAACTATTGCAATATTGCCTGCGAGTTCATTAGAATTGACAATGGGGTCGCAAGCATTTCTTATGTCAGCAGTGTTATCTTCTATATAAACCAGATTGCCTGATATTGGAATCTGTAACCTAGGTCCAAAGTTAGCGGCACCTGTTGCATATGACCCACTAATGTTCTGAGGAGATAATATTTCAAATTGTTCTCCCAAATCCCATTTGAACATTTGCATTCTTCCATTGGCACCGTCTCTAGGAGATGAAAAAGTAGCGTTGTTCGTATCCGACCCATCTAAAGTCTCTGCCAGTACAAAATCGTCTTGTTCTCCGCCATTGCCATAATTGTTATCTTGAAAATTGCCTGCAGCTTCAGTAAAACCAAATATGTAAGACCAGTCATGCAAGAAGTTATTCCAATAAAAAAGATTAGTGACATCAGCATCAACATTGTCTTCAGGCCGAACAGTCTCTACAATAGGAAAATCAAAAATTAGTTCTTCATTAAATGTTTGAACTGTGGGTACTTGATTACTGCCTAATGTATCTTGGTAAGCATGGACATTATTCCCCTTGAGGATATCAAAATCAGCACCGATTCTACCATTGATATCATGCCATCCAAAAGGCGAAGCATTGACATCAGCTGGCTCCATGACGATAGTTCGTTCCCCTTGCGATGGAGATTCAAGTGGTTGAGCATATACTCTATATTGTGATCCATCTTCGACTCTTGTACTTATAACACTCTTCACAGTTCTATCGCTCTTCTGAACGCTACTACTTTTCTCTGATCTTTGTACATCTTCTTCTGTAATACAATCTTCATGACTAATATGATCTTCATGCCCAAGGTAGCCTTCATTCTTACCGAACGAACAGTACAACGTACTATTACTCTCACTAATTATAGAACCATCAATAGCATCTACAGCAATCTCCCATTGATCTGCACTTGCACTGGGATTAACATTGACTAACCATGCCTGCCCATACTGTCCATTGTCTTTTTTTGACCATATCTTTTTGATCTCAGTATGCCCTTCGGTATGTATCAAATTAGATATAACCAAGACGCCATCAGCCGATTCCTTCATGGGTACATGGGCTTTAAGTATTGGCAGATGTAGATGAGTCATAACAGATTGAAGTGCCCCTTGAGCATCTATTTTTAGTCCTCTATCTGAGAATCTCCGATTATCTTTTATAATCCGATCACTTTTTATTATTTCAACTCCATTGCCATAGGCAAGAATACCTATTGACTTATATACTTCTATATCCTGATAATATTGCTGAAAGTAGGCATACCTTACTCCGTTGTCAGAATTGAAGTGCGTGTTGAGGATCTTTATCTTCCCAGGTAATTTCTGAGATAACTCTTTGTCCAATGATTGATATACCAATCTAACTAAGTGATCAGTAGCGTCATCAACACTTTGAGGGGTTTGGCTACTTAATGACAATGACATAGTGGCCAACCAAACTATAATCGAAATAATTCTAAGAGTTAATATATTCATTGATATGTCTATCTAGCTTTTAATTTTGTCTTATGTTGAGCGTTCACTCAGCTTTATAACGACTGACGAAGATAGATTAAGGGTGCTATTTCTATAGTTTATTATTTTTTTAATTCTCTCAAATAAGAAGAAACCATGGCTAGTCGTCAAGATCGAGACCTTCAATTGATATATGGACGCAATCCTATCATAGATGCTTTAGAAGAAGGCAAATCTTTTGAACGTATCTACATGAGAGATAATCTTACTGGAGAACTAGAAAAACTTGTAAGACAGAAGTGTAAAGAACTTGAGATCCCTCTAAAGAAAGTTCCTCAAGTCAAACTAGATCGCCTGGCACATAACCGCAATCACCAAGGTGTCGTAGGTATAGGGTCTATCATCTCTTATCAAGAGATCTCTATGATGATACCACATCTTTATGAGCAAGGTATCGAACCCATTCTGATCCTTCTGGACAATGTTCAGGATGTGAGAAACATAGGAGCTATAGCTCGAAGCGCTGAGGCATTTGGTGCACATGGTCTTATTGTCAGCGGAAAACAAGCAGGTATGATCACTCATGATAGCTTGAAGGCATCTGCAGGCGCTTTGGCCAGATTGCATGTCTGTAGGGAGAAAAACACAATTAGGACCATAGAAGAACTCAGGACTCATGGTATCATCACAGTAGGAACAACGTTGACACAAAGTGAACCGATATACAAAGCAACTTTGAAGACCCCCATCTGCTTACTTTTCGGATCTGAAGGTGATGGGCTACATGTCAGTGTCGAAAAAGCATGCGATCAATTGATTTCTATACCACAACGTGGTGAAGTAGACTCCCTTAATGTCTCTGTGGCTGCTGGCATTATCCTTTACGAAGTACAGCGTCAACTAGATCTTGTTAAGTAATATCACTTCTTAGGAACAATTATCATTGCTAATTCATTAGCAATATATTCAATAACAAAAGGTATAACTTTGTCTCATAATCGTAACAATATGAATCGTTCTAAGCATTTACTTTTATCTCTTATCAGTCTTATCATATTTAACGCAAGTTGTAAGACTTCTGAAGTCAACAACCCCGTAGACACTCTTGCTAAAGCGGAGATGCCTAAGGACAACAAAGACAAGAGCCTCCTATGGGAGATCAATGGTAACGGGCTGAGCGAGAGTTCTTATCTATTTGGGACAATACACATGATAGAAAGTAAAGATTACTTTTTGCCACAGGGAACCTTGACAGCCATAGATGAGACAAGTAAGATGATATTTGAGATTGACATGGCCGAGATGACCGATCCGATGAAGTTGATGCCTCTATTGCAGAAGGCATATATGAAAGGAGATACTACGCTTAAGGATTTAGTGACGCCAGAAGATTATGCGATTGTAGAGGCTAAGTTTGAAGAGATTGGTATGCCTTTATTTTTATTAGAAAGGATCAAACCTATGTTTTTGACGGTATTTGCGACTGGAGATTTTGATCCCAATGGGATGAATAATGGCACCATCAAATCATATGAGATGGAATTTGCCAAGATAGCCGAAGAAGGTAATAAAGGCACAGGCGGTCTTGAGACAGTTGAGTATCAGATCAGCCTATTTGATAAGATACCTTATGTAGATCAAGCCAATATGCTAATGGAAGCCCTCAAGTCCTCAGATACTGAAGATGATTCATTTGTCAAGTTGGTTAATCTTTATAAA
>CAZRXJ010000029.1:0-11504 GCA_964604025.1 uncultured Saprospiraceae bacterium
CGTGGTATTAAAGATCAAAAAGCTAAAGAAGCAATCCAGGAAGGTAGAAATCGGGTGCAGAGTATGTCACTCATTCATCAGAATCTTTACAAAAAAGATAATCTTACAGGGATAGAAATGAAATCGTATGTAGAAAAATTATCTGATCATCTGCTTCAGACTTATCAAGTTGATGATAACAACATTATCATCGAAACAGCAATAGATAACATCACGCTTGATGTTGAAACCGTAGTGCCAATTGGCCTTATCCTTAATGAGCTTATGAGCAATGCACTTAAGTATGCGTTTCCTAATGGTCGAAATGGAATTATAAAAATAACTCTTCAGGAAAAAGACAATGTCTTAATGCTATCTCTATCTGACAATGGCATAGGCCTAAACCAAGAACAATTAAAAAGTAAAACTGAATCCTTTGGCCACTCATTAATCAGAGCATTTAAAAATAAGTTAGATGCTGATATAGACATCTCTGGTTCATCCGGCACTATTGTCTCGCTTCAAATTAAAAATTATAAAAAGATCAGTAATATTTAATTACAGCCATCACTATCTACCATCAATGTCGCTCCATTATTCACTGTAAATTGATTAGACATAGTGACACTTGGTGCATTGAAAGATGCAGATGATAGGACTGAAGAATTTTGAACCGATATTGACTGCGAAGCCCTATATGATCCTGACACCGTGATACCATTCAAATTATGAGTTTGCTCACATGATCCTGACAAAGCATCTGAAGTGAATAATCCTCTTCCAAATGTAGCAACAACCATCTCGAGATCGGATACTCTATACTTGATCATATCAATCCTCGTATTAGAAAGTCCAAGATTAGTAGGATCCCAGTCAGTACTACTTCCATTTAAGTTAGTTGTGCTCCAGACGCCAAGTTCAGTAGCTAAAAAAGCTTGATCTGTATTGTTAGGATTAAACATGGCCCATCGTACAGGCATATCAGGAAGGTTGCCTTCGACAGCAGTCCAAGTTGGTGTCGCTGCTGTTGCATTATGAGTCTCATATACACTAGTGATGCCATAATTAGAAAGAGTAACTAACATGTGATTTTCATTGCCTCTTTCAATTTCAATGCACGATACTACATGGCCAGTCCCTAATCCCAGATCAAATATTCTCTTTCCTGCAATAGAAGAGGCATTATGAGTATTGTCAGTTCTAACTACAATACCACCATCAAATCCAAAATAAGCGCGACCTGAAACATTAGGTGAAACTCTAATCGACCATATCAAGTTGTCCGATAGGTTCGTAGGAAACCCAGATACACTTACAGTAGAGGTAGAAGTGCCAGATGTCGCAGGATCATTCCATCTAAAGAAAGTCCCTGTTGCATCACATGCATATAGTTTTTTGTTGACGTCATCGTAGTCAGTTGGATTCGCGAACCTTCCTTTATTCCCGTTGCTGCCTTGGGCTACCGTTTGCCAGTTGTCTTGAGTAACAAAAAAGTTTTGGTGCGTAAATGAAGCAATCTGCGTTGTTCCATTTAATTGGTCTATATGGCAAAACATGCCGTCACCTCCTGTGACTTCGTTCGTTACGTTCAAACCTGTAGATTGATAATGTTGTGTTCCATTATCTTGAGCCCCTGCTATATAAATATTAGATCCTGCATTTGGATGAGCATCAGCACAATAGAATTGGGTGATATTTAAACTCGTTCCTCTAAAACTAAAAGTCGGAAAATTAGAATTTGCATTATTAGATTTCCAAACTCCTCCGTCATTTGCGACATAAGCTTCATTGTTATTTTCAAATAATACAAAATGTTGATCCGCATGGACTTTTGGTAAATTAGGTCCACCATTCTGTGTACAATTTAATCCTGCCCAGTTAGATATCTGAAGCCAGCTATCACTAAAGATAAATGGATTGCGCTCATATAACCATAAGTCAACACCCCCAACTATCAATCTATAAGGATTATCAGGAACCACGGCAATTGCTAAATCGTAAAAATCTTGACCTCTTGTGATGTCTGCAGAAGTAGGATTGCACGTGCCATCTATCACTCCTTGAAGTGGTGGTGTTATCGGCACCCAAGTATAAGTATTACCAACTAGCGCTGTGCCATGCATGGATGGTGGTAGATTAGGATCTTTGCTTTCGCAAATGATATAAACGATGTATGGATTAGAAGGTGCCGTTGCGATATCAATTCTGCCTTCATTAGGATGAGCGGTATAATATCTATTCCATGTGACACCACCATTTACACTAAACCATAGTCCGTCACTCTCTGTATCTGTAAAGCTATTCCCTCCCCCAAAGGCAGCTATAGCAACTGACTGATTATTGTTAGCGGGGTCAGGTGCTGTAATTTTGATATCAGAAGCAAAGTTGTTTATGCCACTATTGTTTCCTTTCCAGATCAACCAAGTACTTCCTCCATCTTGTGATATAAGTAGTCCTCCATTAGAGTTATCAGAACTTGCTGTGGCTGCATATAAAACAGTATTCCCGTTATAAACTTGGATAGCAAGCCTATTAATATATTGGAAGTCTTTGTTTCCATTAGTGGATGACAACACTGAGAAAGAGACACCCCCGTTCGTAGATTTATAAATTCCCTCACCTCTTAATCCTTGTCCAAAGGCCCAGTTTTCTCCAGTTCCAAAATAAATGATAGATGGGTTATTAGGATCTTGAACTATAGAAGTGACAGCTAGATTGTTATAAAAATCATTTATGATCGTCCAACTTACTCCACCATTTGTTGATTTCCAGATACCTCCTGCTACCCCACCTGCAAAGATGGTATTACCCGTTGCATCTCTTGAATCGATCATGATGGATCTCGTTCTTCCTGAAACATTGTTAGGCCCTCTTTCTTCCCAATCTATATTGGGTATAGCAGTCTTAGATCGATACTTTTCTTGAATGGCTTTCTTGGCTTTGACAAGCCGCTCCGATGGCACATCTCCAGTATGAGGATCCATGGTCTTAGCATGTTCTTGGCTAAATCTCTCCTCAATCCTTTGAGCCAGAGGAAGCTTTTCAATTTTTATGGGGCCTTGTTTAGAATTACAGCCTTGTAAAAGAAAAAGTAAAATGAAGTATCCAGCTATAGCAAATGATCGATGCATATTCAGAAGAATTGAATGAACAATTGAGATCATTTGTTTTAATCTCTAATCTGAACGCAAGTACTCTATTCTGCGATTGTGATAAAATACACAACTACATATATATTGAAGCTCTTCATCTATATAGAAACATATAGGAAACTAAGGCATGACAGAATTTATACTGTTCTTTCTCAACATGTAAGTAGCACAATAAGTTAGGCTGACGACTTGCAAATAGGAAATAACTGTTTTGAATGGCTCATCGCTCCAGCAAATTTTTCTATAGATTGATATATAGAAAAACGTTGTCCGTCTATGGTTGGAGTGACTAGGTTAGCTTACGCTCTGATTGATTCAAATTGCTTAAATATCACTAAGAAAATTATACCTAAACAACCTACCCTCTCGGAATTTTAACAAGATATCTGTTCTTGATCACAGTCAGATGATTGTCTCTCAACCATGGATTGAATCTCTTCAATTCTCGGTATGAGATGCCATGTTGGTGAGCAAACGCTCCCCAGTTTTTTATAGACTCCGCTACCTCAACTTGATAGTAGTTGTCCATAGGTGGATACTTTTCTTCTGGATCGATGTAAAAACCAAATTGTTCAGGCTGACTCATAATCTCCTTTATAGCAATCAGTCTAAAGACATATTTGGATGTCTCTCTATTGAGATTAAGATCGTAGAAACTCGATTCGTTTTGTGCTTTCATCTGTCTTTTATATGCTGTAGGGCCAACATTATAAGCTGCAGATGCATCTGTCCATGTTCCAAACTTGCCATGTAACCAATTGAGATATTTGCAAGCGGCCAATGTTGCTTTTTCAACATGAAAGCGTTCATCTACTTCATCGTTGATCTCTAATCCGTACTCCTTACCAGCGAGTTTTCTAAATTGCCAGAATCCTTTGGCCGATGCCGAGCTAGATACATTGAGTAGACCACTTTCGGCTACAGCCAAATATTTGAAATCATCAGGTATACCATTTTCCGCAAGGATGCGCTCTATGACAGGGAAAAATCTGTTGGCTCTTTTTATATACTGAAGGGTACTGGAGTGATAATAAGAATTGGACAAAAGCTCAGTATCTAGTCTTTCTTTAGCATCTGCAGTGGATGGGACTATCTCACCTGCCCAGTTAAACTCCTTATTGAGGTCAGGTGCTCGAACTATTTGCGGAAGCGGGCTTTTGATGGTATCTTTTTCTACTGCATCTCCTGCATATGAAGAGACAAATATCAACAGCATAGCAATAGCGCTGGCAACAAGCCCCAATCGAACGATAATTTTATCCATAATCTATAGTTTGAAGAGTTCCAGTTGGTATAGTTTGTAAATCAAAAAAAGGCCAATGCGGTTTATAAAAGATAAACGAGGATTTAACTTTTTAATTTGATAAATACCTATCTCACTCTTTTTAGTGGGCGCTTATATATCGGAACTGTTGAACATGGCTCACCATACATGATACTCTTAGCTACTGGTTTTAAAAGTGCTGTTAGATAAGCATATGCTGCTGGTGGTACGGGTTTGTTACTACATCCTTTGATAACAATCCGGGCATCTTGATACTGATCAGGATTTATGACATCCAAGGATCTGTAATAGTGATGCTTGAGATATTCTTCTTTGTTGCCTACATAAACTTCTGAACTGACTGGTCCAGCATAAGTAGAAACCAGCATAAAAGCCCAGACAGGTATAATGGCATCAGTGGAACAGTAGACGCAAACAACCTTGTCTTCATATTGCAACCAGTCATGGTCTTTAAGCGCTTGGCGAAAGTCCTTCTCTTTCAAGATCAATCCTTGAAACAGATAGTCCTTTAAGTCTATGACTATGATGTCATTGCTTGGATAGTAGTCTTCAAGATTGAGTGTGATTAATCCACTTTCTGCTATGCGATTCACTAATGGTGCTTCCATAAAAGATGTTTATTCTTCTTCACTAACACCAATAGTGTCCTCAGGGGTTTCGAATTCTTTAAGTTTCGGCAAATCTCCTGTTCCGGATATACCAAAATGGTTGAGAAACTTAGTCGAAGTCCCATATAGTAAAGGCCTGCCAGGCCCTTCAGCTCTGCCTGTTATCTCCACTAATTCTTTCTCCAGTAACTTTTGAACAGCATAGTCAGCATTAACTCCTCTGATGCTCTCTATCTCCGACTTGGACAATGGCTGTTTATAAGCTATAATCGATAGTGTCTCAAGAGCCGCCTTAGTCAACTTCTTCTTTGAGTTATGCTTCAGAAAATCACCAATGATCTTGTGATATTTGGCCTTGGTCATAAACAAGAATCCACCCGCTATACTGGTCAATTGTATCGCCAGATTTGGATCATCATACTTGTCTCTGACATTGTCGATCAACTCTTGGATATGTTGTTTCTTAAAAGTTTGATCAAAAGTGATATTGACAGTTTTCCTAATTTCTTCGACATTGAGCGCATACTCTGCAGCGAATATTAATGCCTCTATGTACAAGTCAAGTCTTAGTTCATCAGATGATTCTATCGTCTCTCCTGCTGCAGCTATGTCTTGGACAATACCCTGCTCTTCCACTTGCTCAGAAGAATCGTTAGTCACTACATCCATATGTTCTTCGCTCGCAGCTATGTTTTGATCATCACTCACTGTATTCATCATAATTGGTTGCAAAAATAGGATAAAGAAGGGTCTTCAAACCACTTTAACAACATCAGATTTTCGCTTATCTTGTTTCTTAATAACTCAAATCTAAAAACGATATGAAGAAATATAAAGTCGAAGCAAGAACTTATTACTCCAAGTTAACAACCAATAAACATCATATCACTGAACGATCAACTGATGAGATCCAATATCTGTTGGATGATTATACGGCAAAAGGATGGACACTAGCCTCAACAGACGCAGCATCTTTTGGTGCTGCTGTATATATCTATCTTTATTTTGAGAAGGAGGAGTAGATCTTTAGGTCGCATGTAAAAAACTAAACCAACTCTTCTTGATTCTGTTCCGTTAGAGTTACATCCATGACATAATCATTCTGAACAAAATCACACCACTGGCAATCATCCTCGCCACATCCTTTTTCAAATTTGTGCGCCTGGATATCTGCCCAAGTTGAAGTAATCTGTTCTCCTACTTTTTTGATGTGTTCAGGAGATACAACATATGACTTCTGAGTGAATGCTCCTGTCTTCTTGTCCGGCTCTACGAAGTCCATGATACCAGTTATCATATTCCAATTGTGTTTCCTGTCGCTATCCAATAAGATCTTATAAAAGACAATCTGTCTCCAATAGTCGCCTCCCTCGGGTTTCTTGTCTGAGGGTGTATTCAACTTGAGTCTGGTGTGGCTTCCAGTAGGGTTGCCAGTTTTATAATCAGTGATGATCACTTCATCTTTTTTTATAGCGACTCTATCTAAGACTCCCTTGATCGGTACACCTTCATATTCTGCATTGTCGATCTTGATTTCAAGGCCATATTCTCTTACTCCTTCATCTGCTTGCGCCAAATGTTCATTGTAGTACTTAGGTAGTATCTGTTGACCAAGAGCGATCATATCTTTATACTCTGCACCCGTAAAGTGAGCACGGTGATGTTTCATACCGATTTTATAATATTTCAATAGTGTTTCTTGGCTAGGGCTCTTATCATCATTCAAGTCTCTATGATAATATTCTAAAGCGTAATGTATAGCACGACCGTATCCCAGATATTTTGTTCTGGCCATCGGGACTCGAAGTACTGCTTCAAAATAAAATGTGATCGGGCATTTCAAATACTTGTTCAATCCTGTTACACTTAGTTTATAACCTTTCAGCATTCGATCAATCAAGTCATGATCTATGAGATTCACTTCTTTTTCTTGTTTGAATAAGACATTATATTGAAAATCATCAATAACTTCTTCTGCTACTTGCTGTGGGCTTATGTCTAAGTCGGTGGCAGATTTTAACTCAGCAACAAATTGGCTCGATTCTAATTTCTTTCCATTTTCTTTGGCTACACTATAATTGATATCTAAGGCTTTCTGTGCTCTAGTCATCGCCACATACATGAGTCTGCGTTCATCTTCTATATTGACATCGTTGTCTCCATTCATCAACGGGGGATACTTAAAGTAATTATTGCTACCTCTTCTGGTATCCCATATATCTTTGGTAGCACCTAGAACAATCACCTCATCATATTCTAATCCTTTAGAGCTATGTGCAGTTATAAATTGAACACCTTTCTCGGATGACATGATTTTATTGATGGCAAGCGGCAACTTATTCTCATTCATTTTTTCAATCATATCTAAGAACTCACTTATGGACAAGTCAGGTTTCTTTGTTGACTCTTCTTTGATCAAGTCAAATATTGTACCCAACACTTGCAGCAACCAACTCTTATCGGGGTGTTGTAAGACATAGTTAAGTATATGGCCTTCGTTGATTACATTTTGAAAAAGCACTTGTAGTGTTACATCATTCACATCGGCTACCCATTTGTCAAGTAGGTCATTGAGTTGGGTAATTTCTTTAGTAGAGGAGAGATCTAATTGTTTTAATTTTTCATGATCACTGATCAGTTCACCGAGTGGCGTCCTTCCTGTATCTTGACCTTCTTGATCATATTCTCTATTGCGCGTTTGCCAGATGAGTGTTGCTATATCTTGAGATCTAATACCAAAAAAATTATAATGCATCATCTCAAATAACATCTTGTCAGTATATCCTTGATTGAGATATTGAGCATTGATATATGTCAAGATGTTCAAGACATTTCGCACAAGTGGCATCTTGAGAATATCAACTCTTCTTTTTATATTGATCGGTATATTCTTCTTTTCTAATACCTCAACTAACTTTTCGACCTGTCTGTGATTACGATAGATGACAGCGACTTCACTTAAGTCCCGACCTTCTTTATATTCTTTTTCTAATTTAGAAGCTATAGCTGCTTGCTCTTGGACGAGATTAACAAAACTATTGATAGATACTTCACGATCCAAGTCTTTATGATCTGATTGGGCAATCAAAGTTTTGTCCAAGTCAAAATTTTCATCTTTAATGATGCGTTCTTGATTGAAGTCAATCATAGCCATAGCTGCGTTGAGTATACGCTGACTACTTCTATAATTTTGTACAAGCACGACACTCGACGGATTATAATCTTTTTTGAAGTCTGTGATATTACCTAAGTTGGCTCCTTGAAACTTATATATAGCCTGATCATCATCGCCAACAACAAATACATTAGGAGCGTCAGACCAAAAACTTATGAGTAAGTCGAGCAATCTTTTTTGTGAACCATTAGTATCTTGAAACTCGTCTACTAAAAAGTATTGGTATCGCTCTTGATATTGTAAGAGTAGATCTTCATCAGTTTCAAATGCCCTCAACACCCAAAGGATCATATCATCATAATCATATCGTCCGATATCTGTCATGATTGACTGAAAGTTGTCAAAAAGATGTGCCCCTGCACGTAGCTCCTCTAGTCTTCTAACTTCATCGTCATATGCTTTCTGCTTTAAATCTCCGACTTTGAACTCCTTATACTTTCTTTTATAAATAAACTCAGGATCTGAAGGCAGTTCTGAAATTCTGTTATCAATAGCCTTGTCTACGTAAGCAGCATCATAGTTTTCTTTCTTCATCAAAGAAAATAGATTTCTCAGCTTGTTAGCCATGGAGTTATTATAATCACCTTTCAACTTTTTCAAGCGATGATCAGCTGGAAGATCATCCATAATCTTTTTATAGACATCTACTCTTTCTAAATCAGTGATGGGTTCTAATTGTCTATAATCACCAAAGTACCCTAGGTTTTCTTGAATCACCTGGTTGCAAAAACCATGAAATGTATAGATATGTACTCGATGTGCATCTGGACCGATGATCTCTACAAGTCGATTACGCATGGAGATTGTGGCAGCATCAGTATAAGTAAGACATAAGATGTTGTGTGCTTGTGTATCTGTTTCCTGTAGGATCTTTCCTATCCTTACGGCCAATATCTGAGTTTTGCCAGTGCCTGGTCCCGCTATGACCATAACTGGTCCTTCTATATGATCAACTGCAGCACTTTGTTCGGCATTTAGTCGAGCATAGGCTTGACTAAAAACCTCCTCATACTTTTTCTTGATATTGCGTTTTTCAAATAGACTTTTCTGCATAAAACATATTTACGTAAGTGCAATTAAATCATCTTCGTGCAAAGTAAGTGCATGATTGTACAAGAAGATCCGCCACGTGTGTTTTCGTACCAACAGATAAATTTTCTATCTTAACTGCTCTTCCATAATCTAAGATATGAAGTTGCATCTATACGGTCTGCTGTTACTGTTCATATGCCTTCTCTTTAGTTGCTCAACTTCTCTTTCCGATGAAGTAGAATTAGCATATAAATCGCTACCAGAACATATAGATTTTAATCACGACGTCAGGCCGATTCTGTCAGATAGGTGTTTTAGTTGTCATGGACCTGATGATAATGCTAGACAAGCCGAACTGAGACTTGATATTGAAGAAGAAGCAAAGGCAAGTCTCGCATCAGGATCAGGAAGAGCCATAGTTGAAGGCAACACCAGCAAGAGTCATCTCATCCAGCGTATCTTAAGTGAAGATCCCGAGATGATGATGCCTACTCCTGAGTCTCGTCTTATTCTCAACGATAAAGAAAAAGCCATTTTGTATAAATGGATTGAAGATGGGGCTGAGTGGAAAGAACACTGGGCTTTTGATAATCCGATAAAAGCTAGTGTACCTGAACAAACTGATGGTTGGGAAGCACATAATGAGATTGATAGATTCATCCAACGGAAGCTGAAAGAAACTGGTCTAGTCCCCAGTAAAGAAGCAAACAAAGAGCGGCTCTTACGAAGGGTGAGCATGGATCTCACTGGGCTTCCACCAACGATTGATGAGATAGAAGCTTTCACAAATGACCAGTCAGATCTCGCATATGAAAAAGTTGTCGACAGACTTTTGTCATCGCAAGCAGCCGCAGAAAGACTTACTATGGAATGGCTAGATCTAAGCCGATATGCAGACTCTCATGGGCTACATGCTGATGGATATAGACTCATGTGGCCATGGCGTGATTGGGTCATCAAGGCCTTTGATAATAATATGCCATATGATCAATTTGCCATATGGCAGATAGCCGGAGACTTACTACCTGGGGCTACTCATGATCAGATATTAGCTACAGCTTTCAATCGTAATCACACGATGACAGCAGAAGGAGGGGCCATAGATGAAGAGTTTCGACTAGCATATGTATTTGATAGAACCGAGACAGTAGGTACAGCATTTCAAGGATTAACCTACAATTGTGCAAGATGTCATGATCACAAGTTCGATCCTATCTCTCAGAAAGAATACTATCAGATGAATGCCTTCTTTAACAATGTCAAAGAGCTTGGCATGACAGGAGATGATGGCAACTATGGTCCCATGCTAGCTATCCCAAGTGATCAACATGTTAAGGAACTTCAACTTATCAAGGATCAACTTGAACATAAAGAAGAAGAATTAAAAATCAGTCAGGAGGAAGTAATTGCAAAAGCTAACTATATCAAGAGTCTATCAGATATAAATATCACGAGCAATGAGGTTGTTCATGCTAGATTTGAATCAATTAGAAAAAGAAAAAAGTCAGACAAAACCAATAAAATCAATGGAGATTATGGATCCTATCTGAGTGGTTATATAGTTGATGACAATCCAGATATCACCAGCAATGCACTTACTGAGATTGCAACAGGTCATCGAGGTAACGGTCTCAAGTTCACTGGTGAGTATGATGAAGTATATCTTCAACAAGTCCCAAACTTTGAAAAGAATGAACCTTTCTCTGCAAGCATGTGGATAAACACTACCAAACGAGAAGATGACAAAACTCAAATGTTACTCTGTACATCTGGAGAAAAAAATAATTATTGGAGAGGATGGGAATTTGATCTAGATGACCAGAATAGACTCAATGTAAGATTGATACATTCTCTACCACATAACTATATACATGTACGAAGCATAGACAGCATAAAGGTCAATCAATGGAATCAAGTAGGTTTCACATATGATGGCAGTGAAAAAGGAAAAGGTATTAATTTATTTATAAATGGCAATTTAGTTCCTGTCACAGTTCCTTATGATCATCTTTATAAAAGTATCAAACCGATAGCAGGTGTACCTGCTGATGAATTTTCAGATGACATAAACAAAAAATCATTTGATGATATAGAGCTTGCTTATCAGTTAATTAATCGACCAGTCAAAGTTGGTAAAAGCTATAGAAGTTATACTGGAGAGTATGGCGTATACAAGGGCGTAATTGATGAAATTAGAATATTTGACGTGCGGCTTTCTAATGTTCAGATGGCTTACGCAAGTGAATCGGTTGATATAACGGCGTATCAGTTAA
>CAZRXJ010000030.1:0-11208 GCA_964604025.1 uncultured Saprospiraceae bacterium
CTTCCTCTACATACCAAGTCGTTGTCTCTTCTACTGCTTCTTTTAAACTGTACTTTGATTGATATTTGAAATCTTGAACCAAGTTGGATATATCACAATCCCAATTTTGAGCTTTGGCTTTTGCCATCTGCTCTTCATTGAGCAAACTCTTCTTTCCCGTTATCTTATCAAAGATGCTTGTGATAGACGTTGCCGTATCGAGTATGACATAAGGGATGGTAAACCTCAGCGCTTTTACACCTAAGGAGTCTGCTATATATTCTAGAAAGTCACTCATCTTATGTATGCGGGCATCACTGATAAAGTATGATTTGCCGTGGATAGGAGATAGTGCAGCATCAATAACTACACGAACCAAATCTTTGACGTATACAAAAGTGTACTTGATTTTTTTGTTGCCAACGACGGGCGTGACCTTATATCTTTTAACCGTTTGCCAAAAGGCAAATAGATCTTTTTCGCCTGGACCAAATACCGCAGTCGGTCTCATCACCAACAGAGGCAAGTCTTTGATCTGAGCTAAGGATCGCTCAGCTCTTAGTTTACTTAGGCCATATGTAGTGCGTGGAGATGGCTTAGTTTCATTACTTACATAACCGTCAGGTGTATGATCAGCACTTCCATAAGCTTCTATGCTTGATATAAATATGAACTTCTTAAGATGTTGTCCGAGTACTTCTTTAGCTAGTTCAGCAAGCCTAACCGTATAATCACAATTGACCCTAAAGTAGTCACTGTTATTTTGTGCCCTGGTGACTCCAGCGTTATGGATTATAATATCAAACTGTTGTTGTTCTAATATAGACCGAAGACTTGCTTCGTCTTCAAAATCAAGTGTGCAAAAATTAGTACGCTCGTCGGACAACAGGTCTCTATTGGACGTTGATCGGATACCTGCGTATGTATCCAGCCCGCGATTAATGGATTCACTGACCAACCAACTACCTACAAATCCGTTGGCCCCAGTGATCAATATTTTAGCCATTGATTTTGTATTTGAAGATACGATAGGTCTTGTACAACTCGCTGTTCAACTTTAAGGCTGAGGCATTCATCTCTTTGTTGTTCTCAAGTACCCATGACACCTCACCAGCAGTTACATTATATTTTCGAGCTGCGAGTATATTTTTGGCAAAGAAGATAGCTTCGATTCCTTTTCTACGGTACTCTGGATTAACACCCAAGGCAATAATCCGTACGAACTCGGTCTTCTTTCTTTTTCTTAACAACTTGATAATATTGAATGGAAAGAGCCTCCCGTTTTTAAAGCCTTTGGTGATCTCGTTGATATTGAATAGTGTTACGCCAAATCCAATTGGAACGCCGTTATCTTCTGCGATATAACACCAATCTGGACTAAGGATCATCTTTAATTCGTCTGCGAGTCTTTTTGTCTCCCTATCTGTCATAGGAACAAATCCCCAATTATTCGCCCATGCATTATTCCAGATCTTTCTCACATACTCGACATCTTCAGCAAGGGACTTGGGTGTGATGCAACGAAAAGTTATCCCCTGTCTTCTCAACCTTTCTTCTAGAGATTGTGCAAGTCTTATGGATTTTTCAGATGCTTTCTTGGTGTATAATATATATGCTAGAAAGTCCATCTCCTTTTTGAATCCATATCTATCGAGAAAATCTTTATAGTATGGATAGTTGTAGGTCATCATCACCTTGGGTGATTCGTTGTAACCGTCAACCAATAATCCAGCAGTATCATTGGTGCTGAAGTTGGTGGGTCCTATTACAGCTTCACATCCTTGTTTTTTAATCCAATTGACTGCTGCATCTATAAGTTGTTTGCAGACATCGTAGTCATCAATCACATCAAAGAATCCAAAGAAGCCTACATTATCATTATGATACTTATTATAATTGTTGTTAAGTATGGCGGAGATTCTTCCGACTACCTTGCCGTTAGACTTAGCGAGATATGATTCTACTTTAGAATGTTCGAAGAAAGGATTTTTCTTTCTGCTGAACATCTCTTTTTGAGCCATATATAACTCAGGGACATAGTGAGGATCTCCTCTATATAGATCGTGTGGGAAGTTGATATACTCTTTAAGTAGAGCGGATTTTTCTCCTACTGATACGATATCAACCTTCATGTACTTTTTGAGCTGCCGATTCAAATACGCCAAGTTTTTTAGCGCATTTATGAATCTTAGATACAGCTTCTTCTATTTGCCCAAAAGAATGTGTTGCCATCAATGAAAACCTCAGCATAGAGGAACTACTTGCCACTGCTGGTGACACCACTGGATTGACAAATACACCTTCTTCTAAAAGCATCTTGGTAATACTAAAAGTCTTAAAGTCATCTCTGATGAATATTGGGATAATCGGCGTCACAGTATGACCCGTATCAAAACCAGCTTCCTTTAGCAACTTCATCGCATAATGAGTGTTATCCCATAACTTCTGCAGTCTTTCAGGTTCTGATTCCATTATATCGAGAGCTGCTAGTGCTGAAGCAGCATTTGCAGGAGCGATACTTGCACTGAATATTAGTGACCTAGCATTGTGCTTCAAGAAGTTGATCGTATCATGATCAGCTGCAATGAACCCTCCTATACTGGCTAAGGACTTAGAGAATGTACCCATGATCAAGTCCACTTTTTCAGTCAGGCCAAAGTGATCAGCAGTACCACGACCATCTCTACCTACGACACCCAAGCCATGCGCATCATCTACCATGATATTAGCCTTATACTTCTCGGCTAACTTTGTGATCTCTGGAAGATTAGCTAAATCTCCTTCCATACTAAATACTCCATCAACAGCTATAATCTTTACTTTATCCTCATCACACTTCTGAAGTACCTTCTCAAGAGATTGCATATCATTATGTCGATACTTGAGCACTTTTGAAAATGAAAGTCTCGAACCATCTATAATACATGCGTGATCAAGATCATCAATGATAATATAATCATGTCTACCTGATATAGATGATAATACGCCTAAGTTCACTTGAAATCCCGTAGAGAATACAAGCGTATCATCTTTGCCTACAAACTTTGCCAACCTGCTCTCTAACTCGAGGTGTAAGTCCAGTGTACCATTTAAAAATCGTGATCCAGCACATCCGCTACCATATTTATCAATAGCGGCTTTGGATGCTTCTTTTATTTTAGGGTGCGTTGTGAGCCCTAAGTAGCTATTAGAACCAAACATCAGAACATTCTGACCGTTGATTTTTACTACTGTATCCTGTTCAGATTCAATTGTTCTGAAGAACGGATATATACCCATGTCTTGTATCCTTTGGGGAACATCATAGGCTTTCATTCGTTCTTTTAGCATATCGACTTATTTTAGACAGCGGTGATTTAATCGGCAAATATAACTTTATTCTTAAATCCTCATGAAGCTTCTGCCGGTAGAGTTTTTCTTTTCTCTTTTGGTGATTCCTCTTTGAAGTTACTTCTAACTATATGATCCCAAAGAGGACTGCTTACGCCAAATCCAGACTCTGGATCGACATAATGATGCTTTAGATGATGTGTTTTAAGTGTACTCCACAGTTTCCCTTTGACTTCAAGATGATGTATAGCATAATGAAACATGTCATATACCAAGTATCCAAACAAGAATGCTGCGAAAAAGATGAAAAATCCCGGTCTCGGAATAAATGAACCCCACAAATAGTAAAAACCAGTCGCAAGAGGAATACTCACTGATGGAGGTAGGACTAATCGAAGTCTATCACATGGATAATCATGATGTATACCATGAAAGATAAAATGTAGTTTTTTACCCCACTCTGAAGTTGGATGAAAATGAAATATGTATCTGTGCATGATATACTCAGTCAATGTCCATGCCAGAAATCCTAGCATCATCCAAGCTATGAAGTCTACCACAGTTAAGCCATTAACAATAACGGATTGATATACAAAATAGGCTATCGCAGGTATAAAAATGAACAGTGGAACGGAGAAGTGAACTTTTGACAGTGCTTCCATCCATCCATATTCAAAGAGTCTTATCGACTCAGGACTATTGGATACATACAACTTTTTAGTAGTCATCGTTCAATCATTATTTTTTTATAATGCTCTTCTTTCGAGTTAATGTCAGTACCAAAAAATTCTATGTATTTCACATCTGGAAAAACACCAAATTCTACAGCATATACATATATATTGTTGAGTATTATGTTCTTTCCATCTATTTGATATATCACTCGATATTGATTGCTATCGTCAAGTTTATTGATATAAAAAGTCATGTCATGATATGACACAAATTGGAACTGATATAGTTCTGAAGAGATCTTAGATGATTCATAACCATATGCCAAGCGGTTCTGATACTCGTTGAGTTCATTGCGCTCTCCTCCTGCTGTGAATCTCATCCAATAAGCATCCATCGGCAGGTGATCATTGATCAGTCCTTCAGGTGTCCTATTGACTTGATACACGATAGCATCTTGATTCTGATTGCGTTGGATGTAGAAGAGCAGATCTTTATCTTCTGGAGGTGCAGGATACCAGCCAGGTCTACCTTGAGATCCAGGATCTATATAAAGCTTCTTTTTTAACTCGTTATTCACACTCAGCTGATTTCCTTGTCAAAGGTAGTGGTTTTTATCTTTTTTGGAAACATGGAAACACCAAGTAGAATAGATAGACTTACGTCAAATATTAAAACTCTACCTTGATACGAGCTCTAATGCCCAATCCTCTTCGACCAAATAAGTCAGGGACACTTGGATTATCCAAATAACTAAATCTCTTAACTAGATCTAAGCGCAGAACTTTGAATATGTTTGTTATACCCACACTACCTTCTATATATGGTCCGTCGGTAAAGAGAAATGTCAAAGGTCTTCCTTGTTCATCTACATCAAATCTAGGTATAGAATCATCTTGGTTAGGGTCATTGCCATCACTGAGCGATCCATAGACCATTTTAAAAGTCGCTACTTCGCGCAGTTTAAGTTTTTTTAATAGAGGAAGTCTATTAAATATGAATCCCTTGAAGAATTGTTCTGCCCTTATAAATATCTGTTGGTCACTTACGAATTCTAAGAAGTTCATCATGTTGAACGATTCTCGCTGATATGCGAAAGACTGGTTAGCAGGAGGTATGAACAATTCTGTATAAGGCAGATCGCCCCATATCTTAGATGCTTCGATCCCGATATTGGCATGTCCTAGAATACTCATATTGATTCTTTTGAAAAAGCCCAATTCTAACTTGTGGTATCCATAGTTACTGCCAAAGAAATCTTTTATGGATGCTTCATATCTTAATGTCCATATTGGATATTCATTGATGATCGGTCTGCGATATTGTCTTCCTTGAATGAACTGTTTGTTAGGAGCCAATTCTAGATTGATTCCCAGTGTTGTGGTCTCAATTTCATTTAGAAATGAAGGCTCTCCATTTTCACCAGTGAATCCTAAGATAAGATCACCATATGGTCTACGGTTCTTGTCTGCAAATACAAGGTCATAAGCAAACCCAGGAGTTTCGCGGGTATATTGCACCCTCAACTCTCGATCAAAAAACATGTTGTTAGTCGCACCACGACGCAAGGAAAGTAGTAAGTTGTCTTGCTGTATAAACTGAAGATCTTGTCCTGGGAATGTCACATCGTTCTGATATATGACACTCAGAAAGTGCCTAGGATTTCTTTTCCAATCCTTATTGAAACTGTACGTGAACCCTGATTTGAATTTTAATCTCTTGTCTCTGGTACCATAAGCCAAATAACCATCAAGAAGAAGATTTTTGTTAAAGTTCAGATTGGTTTCTCCGCCAATTCTTAGTCTTGAACCCTCTACTTGATTAAAACTATAAAAAGTTGGTAATGGACCAATATCAAACTTTGGAAAAGGGATGTATCCACTTGTAAGTATACGTATACCAGTAATTAACCTTTTATAAGCAGGCATACCCGTCAAGGTGTCTATCATCTCATACAGATCATCTTGCGTATCTGTCAATCCAAGGATTCGATTTTCATCCCACCATGATTCGTCATGCTCAAATGCATCCTCGGCTTTTATTATTTTTTCAAGTCCAGAATAGACACTGGGATCTTCTGCTTCTTTAAAATTGAAATTAGTATAACCCAGAGAACGCGTACCATAAAAACCAATTCCATTTTTAATAACTCCATAGTCAACGACCACCTCATCTTTAGTCAACACATATGATCCATCATCAAGAGGCTCAAAATCTTGACTTACTTTGATGTCGTTAATGAAATTAAGGTGTATATCTCCGATAATGCCAAAGTCTGCTCTCGTAACACTATGTGAGTCATCATTGGATACATATAGATCACCGGTAAATCCAAAGTTAGACTTGTTCTTAGGTATAAATCCAAGTCGTATACTACTGATGCCATTTACTTGAGTGGTATCCAGTATATAAAATCTATAAAAATTAATAGCAAGGGGAGAGATCGGACTTACGAAGCTATGATCTAACAGCGGTATTGTATTATCATATATATCAATATCCTTATACAAGAATTCAATTACATCATTGATGCTTTTGTCATCCATCTCCTCATCAAATTTTGTGAGTTTGATGGCCTTCTGATACTCTTTTCTTGATTCTGGATCTTTGCGATAGTGTACCGTGCTTTTGACCTCTCTAAAGAATATCGGTAAGAATACCTTTCCATTAACCTGTGATGTGTCCAGATAATTCCAGAGGATATCAAAACTGTTAAAGACCTTTCTTTGCTTGAACTGTTCTGTTATATTATTAAGATCTATCTGGATCTTCTCATGTTGGTCAAATGAATAGTGGTCCTTGCCTTCAAGACGATTGTCTTTTTTATTTTCAATGACCTCGCGCATTAAGTCGACGGCAGGATTGTTCTTCTTACTATACCGACCTTTTTTAGCTACAATGACTACATTCTTGAGTTGCAGTTGCTTCTTAGACAATCTTATCTCAAGATTACGTGTTTTTTCTTCTTTAGGTATGTAGACGCACTTTTCTTCAAATCCCAAAAAATTAGCACACAATGAGTCTGATACAAAGCGCGACTCTATCTCAAAATATCCATCCAGATCTGTAGCGGTTCCAACGCTCGTACCTTTGAAGATCACGTTGACAAAAGCGAGTGCTTCACCTGTCTCATCATCATATACTTTCCCAGATACTTTAGTTACGCCCTGAGCAGAAATTGAAGTCGAGAGTACTATTAGTGTTATGATCGATGCTATTGATCTATACATGATTGAAATCATAGAATGATAAAATTTCAATTATTTAGATTCTATAACGTTTGATATAGCTAAATGGGTCACACATTATTCGATTTTTTTAAGAAAAAATCTAGCATTACGTCCGCTGCTATTTGTACTATTTAAGTGACCCAAATGATTGATATACCAAATGTAATACTGAAAATGAATGACATGGATGACGCTATCCTATCTGAACTAAAGACAATTATATATCTTGCCTACCATCAGAATATGTAAAGATGAAAAATAGTAAGATCGGCGGGCTTGGGTATTATGTTCCTGAGAAGATAATGACAAATGATGATCTGACAGCCTATATGGATACATCAGATGAATGGATACAAGAAAGAACTGGAATAAGGGAGCGCAGATATGCAAAAAAGCACGAAGAAACGACAACGACAATGGGCGCTCAGGCAGCATTGCGTGCTATTAAGGATGCAGGTATAGTCAAGGAAGATGTTGATTTTATTGTATTTGCGACGTTAAGTCCAGACTACTTTTTTCCTGGATGTGGTGTATTGGTACAAAGAGAACTGGGGATCACAGATACTGAAGTAGGTGCCATAGACATCCGCAATCAGTGTTCTGGATTTATATATGCCTTATCAGTTGCTGATCAATTTGTAAAGACGGGTATGTACAAGAACGTATTGGTAATTGGTTCTGAGATGCATAGTATGGGGTTAGATTTTAATACAAGAGGTAGAAATGTCACAGTGATATTTGGTGATGGGG
Source organism: uncultured Saprospiraceae bacterium (assembly GCA_964604025.1). GTDB lineage: Bacteria > Bacteroidota > Bacteroidia > Chitinophagales > Saprospiraceae > JAJRXG01. The sequence continues at coordinate 7,962 of CAZRXJ010000030.1, forward strand.
CAGGAGCGGCGATTCTACAGCCCACAGAAGATAAGAACAAGGGTATATTGACTACTCATTTGCATTCCAATGGCACTAATGCTGAAGAATTGGCGATGATAACACCAGGGTCTCATGGAGGACATCACTTAGGTCAAGAAGCTTTTGGTTTTCCTGATTCTGAAGAACCTGGAGGTATCTACATAACACAAAAGATGATAGATGATCACATGATCTATCCTAATATGAATGGCCCATTGGTGTTCAAAACTGCCGTTACAAAGTTTCCAGAAGTAATAAAAGAAGCATTGACCAAGACAGGGTTGGAGACCAGTGACATAGATATGTTGATACCCCATCAAGCTAATCTTAGGATTTCGCAGTTTGTACAGCGGATGTTGGGATTGCGTGATGATCAAGTGCATAACAATATCCAAAAGTATGGTAACACAACAGCTGCTTCTATTCCTATTGCGTTAGCAGAAGCACGTGATGAAGGAAAGATTAAAGAAGGAGATTTAGTCTGTCTGGCTGCCTTTGGTAGTGGATTTACATGGGGAAGCGCTCTTATTCGCTGGTAAGAGGTTCGTCTTCAGGATGTAGTATCTCACCACAATGCTTACAGTGTATCGCATCCATATCATGCCCTTCTAGACTACAATATCGGCAACACTGTGTTGTATATTCGTGTGGTTGATCATCGGGTGTTTTCTTAACAATCTCAGCGCTTACGATACCTGTTGGTACAGCTATAACTGCATAACCGGTAATCATAAGCATGGCCGATAAAAATTGTCCCAATGCTGAGGTTGGTACGATGTCTCCAAAGCCAACCGTAGTGACAGTTACAATGGCCCAATAAATGCTACGGGGGATACTATCAAAATCCTCATTCATTTGCCCTTCTACCAGATACATGACAGCCCCAGATATACAAACTATGATCATAATAAATGATACAAAGACAATCAGCTTCGGTAGAGAAGACCTTATAGACGATACTATGATATTGCCTTGATCTAAAAAGGGAACCATCTTAAAAATCCTAAATAGTCGCATCAATCTAAGTGCTCTGAAGACCAGCAATGAATTAGCGCCTACAAACATGATACTGAAGTATGTGGGTATAATGGATACCAGATCAATGATACCATAAAAGCTAGTCGCATATTTTATTGGCTTGTGCACTGATATTAGCCGTAGTACGTATTCTATGGTGAAGAAGATAGTAAATATCCATTCTACTACATAGAGTATATGCTTTGTTCTTGGATCAAGTTTTGGTAGACTTTCCCAACATACTGCTATGACACTGGCAACTATAGCACCTAAAAGTATGACGTCGAAGGTTTTTCCTTCTAAGGTGTCAGCTTCAAAAATGATTTCATGAAGCTTATCTTTCCAGTTTCTGGTGAGATGCAACTTTTGCTTCTTGGACATGTGATTCCGATATAGAATAACAAAGATGGTAATAGAAGATGGATAAAGCAAAGGTCATTTATACAAAGTCTCTATCATCGAGGCCTCCTTCATAGTCCTCCATGTCACTTTCTTCTGGATTTTGAGCGCGTCTTCTTCTTTTTAACCTTTCGTATTCGCGATCGATCTCGGTGTCCTCCCATTCATTAGTAAAGATCTGTATACCATGAAATGCAACAGCAATACCCCATCCAAGTATAGGAAAGATGGCCCAAAAATAATCGGTTGTGGAAAGATTGAGAAGAATAAAAAAAACACTCATCACAACCCAAGTGATGAGATGAGAATAGAACTTCTTTCTCTTTTTTACCCGACGGCGCGCATGATCATAGAGTTCTTGGGCTTCCATTGCCTAAAAGTAAAAGATATTAATGGCGTTTAACTCCTTAATCGAAGTATGTCAGTATATCATAGATTAATGACAAGGTCATCCATATATAAGGTAGTACTAATGACACTATCTGACGAACAACCAACCACGCTCCGATGACTGATCAGCGCTATATGAATAGCCTTCTTCATCGAACGCTTTGATATCTTCAAGGTTTTTGATTCGTTTTTTTATGATATATCTCGCCATCATGCCCCTTGCTACTTTGGCAGTAAATGATACAAATCTGAGTTTGTCTCCTTTGTATTCTTTAAAATTTATGGTGAGCACCTCACCTTTTAGTTTATTCTTTTTGATTGATTTGAAATATTCTTCGCTGGCGAGATTTATCAGGGTTGACTCTCTAGATGTTTCAAGTGCTTTGTTAATCTCATTGGTAACCTTGTTGCCCCAATATTCATATAAGTTTTTTCCTTTGTCAGTCTTAAGTTTGGTACCCATCTCAAGTCGATAAGGTTGCATGAGATCTAGTGGTTTCAACACACCGTACAGTCCTGACAATATCCTTAGATGCTTTTGAGCGAAGTCATAATCCTGCTTGCCATAATCACTTACATCAAGTCCTCTGTATACGTCTCCTGCAAATGTATCGATGGCTCTCTTTCCATGCGTCTCATAGCCACGAGGCTTGAATGTCTTATAGCGCTTTGCGTTTTCTACCGCAAGTGATTCACTAATGGACATGAGTGATCTTAACTGATCAACATCATATTGCTTAAGTGTCTTAACTAATCTGTTCGCATCAGTTTTTAAGTTGGGTATGGTATGCTGTGTCTCCTTTATGGGAGTCATGTCAAGTGACTTAGCAGGAGAAAGGACAATAATCATAAATCTTAATTATAAAAAAGCCGAAAAACAAAGAATGCTTTTCGGCTTTAAAAGGTTGTCTTTTTAAGAGGATTAATTCCCTGGTTTGAATAATCCTGTTTTAGATTTTGGTACACTTTCTTCTTTAGCAGCCTTTGCTATCTTTCCTTTTACCTTAAGAACGATAGGGTCTCTATCTTCATTAGTAGTCAGTGTTACCGTTTTATTGATAGCACCGATTCTTTTAGTGTCATATCTTATTTCAATCTCAGCCGTTTCTCCTGGCATGATTGGTTCTTTTGGATAAGTAGGTACGGTACAACCACAACTACCTCTGGCATTCTTTATAATCAATGGCGCACTTCCTGTATTAGTGAACTTTGCTATTCTTAATGGGTCAGAATGTTGCTCTATCTCGCCATAATCAACTATTAGCTTATCAAAGGACATTACTGGTCCATCTATAATCTCTGTCGCAGTACCATCTGCTTGAGCTTGCATTGTTACACCTAATCCAAAAGATAACGTAAGTATTAATAACACTTTAAAAATATTCATCATGTATAATTTACTATTACAAAGATATAGAAT
>CAZRXJ010000031.1:0-11206 GCA_964604025.1 uncultured Saprospiraceae bacterium
ATACATTTAGTATTACTTCTGATAAATACCATATTGCTCGTAAATTCATTAAGACGAAGGCTGTATTGTTCGTTCATTTCTACCCATTCTACTGATCCATGTTCTTGAAGCACCTCTATTATTTCGATTAGATTAGATTCCTCGTTCGGAGGAATATTCAATATAAAATAATCGTCCAAATCAGTAGCATTTTTATCTTTTGGGTTAAATGCAGAGGTGGCACTAATATTATATTTATCAAGTATGTGGACGATATCATCTTTTGATAATTGATTAGAATCATGATTGGTTTTGTTAGCCAAGTACTCTTGAAGGGCATTTCTTAATCTTATATAATACGCAGTTATGTCACCTTGATCTAAAGCTTCTTTGGCGCTAGAGAGTTTTTGAACTGCACGTTCTTTGGCTATCCGCCTTCTCTTTATGGCAGGATCTTCATTTTCTTTTTCTTTTTTCTTCTGATACATCAGCAATAGACCTAACATACTCAAGAGCAATGCGCTATTAGCTCCGAGGTGAACTAAGGAAAATGCGAAACTATCATCTTGATTATATAGTGTCCCGACAGAAGGAGGAATAGGCAATTCTGTAACGATTTCTTTTATATCAGCAAGCTCTCTATTACTACCCTTGATTACGTTGATACGATACTGTTGGCCATATATCTTCTCATATCTACTACTATCAACATTAAAAAAAGTCAACTCAGGATTAAACTTGATAACTCCTATTTTTTTCGGAATCATAAGGTACTCATAGGTCTTTGTGACTTGGATCTTATCATCTACAACATGTGCTTGCTCGCCAAGAAGATTAGGATCATATATATCAAATAAATCAGAATATGGTTGCTCAGGTGGCTCGATAAACTTACCATCTCCATTACCTCGGATCTGTAAAGTCAAGGTTACAGCATCGTCCATGGTTACAGTTTTCTTATCAACTTTTGTACCTAAGAAAAAATCTCCTACAGCACCATTATACGAGATGGGTGGGTCTCTCGGAGTCTCTAGAATTTGGATATCTAAACTATTAGAGGCCGCATTGTATTTTTTCAATCTTGTGCTAAAAAAGAAACTATTGGAATTTTTGCCATCAGATACACCTAGGACCAGACGTGCTGGATCTAATTGAAACTTGCCGCGTTGTTGCGGAAATAATGCAATTACTTTTATTACTCTTTTATAATATTGCACACCATCTTTTACAATCTGCTCAGTGGGGCTTCGATAATTATTAAGTTCTTGTGCAAAAAAACCATCAAAAGAAGGAAGAGCAGAGTAATCTACTTGCCTTACATTTTGAGTAGTGAACAAGGTATACTTCAGTGTTATCTGCTGACCTACATATCCCGTATCATGATCTATAGTTGCTTCAATTACAAAATTGTCAGCTGTACTTCCCGCAGCTTGTTTTGCGGCCTTTACAACTTCTATATTGATAGGTGCAGTCTTATACGACTTACCTCCAGCGTTAATTGATGCTGATCCAATTTTATATTTGCCTGGCTGCTCACTAACCAAAGTATAGGCATATGACACCTCATAAGTCACTTGACCATTGATATTAGATCTCATCTGACTTCTATTGGGGCCTCCAGCTACTTGAAATCCTGTGAAAGACGGTGGTCTAAAGCTATCCCCATTAGCATTCTTAAGTGCAAATTTAACTGTGATATACTGACCTGTAATAACTTGCTTAGCGTCTGTTGTTGCTACAAACTGTACTTGACCTATCGACTGGGATATCGCTACAAAGTATACACTAATTATAATTAATAATTGGACAACAAGTCTAGTCATACAATATCTCAAATCTTAGTTGATTTAATCTTCCTTAACTTCATTCTTAAAGAATCACTCTTAGTCATACGAGCTTTAGCCCTATGGCCTATCCGTGTCTTGTTATAATCATATCGAGTGTAGCTCTGTTGTAGTCCTTGAGGGTTATCTATGACAACTATATCGATAAGATCAGAATGAATGAGACCTTCGTCATTCTCAAGTGTCGCTTCGCCTATAGTATAAGTACCGGTACTTCTCGGCATAAGATAATATTCATAAGAAGACGATTGAGTAACTTCACCATTGATCATACTAAATTGATTAGAAACATTGGGGCCTCCAACTATGTCAAATCCTTCAAACTGGGGTGGTTGAAAATCTCCTTGTACATTCTCAAAAGTGTACTTTACACCTACTGGATTACCTATATACAATGTATCTGCAGTCGTTCCAACCTTAAAGACTTCATCTTGTCCAGATACCACGCTTGATATGAGTAAGAATAAAAACAGTAGCTTCTTCATCACCAATCTTTTTTAGGTTTCTTCTTATTGCCAAATGACTTCCTCAGTTTTTCTTGAACGTTCTTCTCTTCGTTTTCAATAACCTGAAGCAACTTTTCTGCATCTTCTTTACTCAGTTCTTGAGCTTCATCAGGCGCCGTTGATTCTTCGTTTTCTTGATTGTCTATCTCGGCTTCTGATTGTTGTTGATTTTGTTGTTCTTGTTCTCCCTCACCCTCTTGAGGTTGCTGTTCTTGATTCTCTTGTTGATTTTCTTCTCCTTCTTGTGGCTGATCACTTTGTTGCTGTTGTTCTTGCTGTTGTTGTTCTTTTCTCATTAGCTTAGCTATATAGAGATTTTGTCTGATATCATCATCTCCAGGATCAATGATGACAGCTTCTTTGTATGATTCGATTGCATCTTCTAATTGGCCACTTTGTAGTTGTGCATTGCCTAAGTTGAACATCGCTTCAGCCCGGTCCTCATTATTGGGTAATGCATTAGCGGAAGCTTTATAATGCTCTACTGCCTCTTCATATCTTTCTTGTTGATATACAGTATTACCTAGGTTGAATGAACTTTTGGCATTATACTCTGAAGCATTGGCTTTGCGATAACTTTCTTCTGCAACATCATATCTCTCTTGCTTATACGCTTTATCACCTTGACGTAGATGTTTATGTGCAGATTGTCCAGACATAGATATGACAGTCACTATCAATATCAAACTTATCACTGTTCGTCTACTATTAATCATATCATCAAATTTATTGAGCATTTGTATGCCAAGCAAATCATGCTGTTGTTGCTTTTATTTCTTTCTTGTCAGGAATAAAAAATTGTAACAGCAATAATATCATCCCAGCTCCGATCAGGTATTGGAAGTAACTATTATAATCTGTAAATGCTCTTTGCTCTACTTCTTGTTTTTCTAATTTATCAATCTCATTCTTTATAGAAGTTATAATGGAGTTTCCTTCACCTATGAGATAAGAACTTCCACCTCCGGCTTGTGCTAAGTCCTTTATGAGTTCTTGGTTAAGCCTACTGGTTACTGGATTACCCTGATCATCACGTTTGTATTGTTCTCCAGCTTGCGTTCTATAAGGCACCAATGCTCCTTCTGAAGTACCAACACCGATCGTGTATAATTTCAAACCATTTGCAACAGCTTCACCTGCAGCGGCAACGGCTTCGTCATCATGACTCTCTCCGTCGGTTATAATAATCATCGCACGCTGACTTGTTTTAGTTTTGTCAAAGGAAAGCAAAGCCAGATCGATGGCCTCACTTATCGCGGTACCTTGCGTGCCTGCTTGATTGGTATTGGCACTTGAGACGAACAATTCTGCCGCAGAGTAATCACTAGATAGCGGCATCTGCAAGTATGCATTGCCTGCAAATAATATCAGCCCAAGGCGATTACCGCGAAGTGCTCTTACTATGTTCTGAGTGAGTCGCTTTGCTCGCTCCATTCGGTTAGGAGATATATCAGTGGCCATCATACTTTGAGATATATCGAGCGCGATAAAGATATCAGAACTCTGAGCCATCACTTTCTCTTTCTTACTACCCCATTGGGGATTACCCAATGCTAATATAAAACTCAACAGAGCCACCGATATTAATCCCATCTTGATATGACTACGTTTAGGAGCTTCTCCATCGATCAACTTGGCAAGTAGATTATGATTGCCAAGATGGTCTCTTTGTCTCTGTCTGTATTTCCAATATACCAAATACACAATCACCAAGACTGGGATCATCCAGAGCCAAATTAGGTGTGATATGTATTCGAATCTAAACATGGTTACAATCTGTTAAGGTATCGTTTTAAATATACTCATACGAAGTAAGACTTCTAAAAAGAACATCAGCATCGCTCCTATAAGAAAAGGACGATACTCTTCGCTGTAACGCTTGAATGTTGTAATCTCCATCTCCGTTTTTTCTAAAGCATCTATCTCTGTATAGATCGCTTGAAGACTTTCTTCATCTGTAGCGCGATAATATTTACCTCCTGTGGATTCTGCAATTTGGGTTAACAATTGTTCGTCGATGTTGACATTGACCATGCGGTACAGATATTCTCCATTACCTCTTCTAGATTGAGGAGTTAGTGCTCGGCCTCTAGATCCTACGCCTATAGTATAGACTTTTGTATCCAACTCCTTTGCAATCTCCGCTGCAGTCATTGGTTTGATGTAACCACTATTGTTCACTCCATCTGTGAGCAGGATGACTACTTTGCTTTTTGCTTCACTATCTTTTACTCTATTAACGGCAGATGCCAGGCCCATACCAATAGCGGTACCATCTTCCAATATACCACATTGTAATCCATCAAGAAAATCTTTGACGACTCTATGATCAGTAGTTAATGGACATTGTGTATAACTCTCTGCAGCAAATACAACTAGTGCAATTCTGTCATATATGCGCTTATCAATAAATGACTTGGCCACCTCCTTGCTTACGCTAAATCGATCAGGCTTAAAATCTTGTGACAACATACTACTACTCACATCCATTGCAATTACAATGTCGATTCCTTCTGCCTTTATCTCTTCTTCTTTCAAAGACAATTGAGGCCTTGCTAATGCGACAATCAATCCAATCAGTGACAACAAACTTAGAATCGGTAGATAAGGGTATATAACACTTCTTATAGATCGCAACTCTTTAATCGGCTGAGTTGATGATATTGTCATAAATACTTTTTGGCCTCTTAGCTTCTTCAGATACCAAAATATTACAATTGGGACTAGTGCCAATAGGTACAGCCACCATGGGTTTACAAATTCTATATTTTGAAACCAATCAATCATACTCTTTCTTGATTATTGGTTTTTTCTAATTGTAAATCATCTTTAAAGACAACTTGCTTGGTTTCATCAGCAGTACGCTCGACAAAGGATTCTGCTTCAGTCATAAAAGACTCATGAATATTTTCATCAGGTTTTGCTTTTGCAAATTTTACTAAATCAGCAACCTGTAATATCCTCTTCAATGAAACCACATCATCTTCACTGCTTAACTCTGCGCTCAGGTTTTTTACAATTTCGTCAGTAGTGGATTCTAATGCCAGAATATCGTATCTTCCTTCCAGATATTCTCTGATGATATAAGTCAACTCAGATTGATAAGTCTTGATATCTCCTTGCTGCCACAATTGTTTACCTTTTAGATTTGCCAACTTTTGCAGTGCCACTTCATGTGAAGGGACGAATACATCGGGTATGACAACTTCAACTGTCCTTTTTTCTTTGGCCTTATAATACTTTGTGAACAACCAATACGCCAACCCTCCAAAAACAGCAAGGCCTATAATTATAAAATATATAAGATAGTCTGAAAAATTAGTCGCTTCCTCTTTGATCGTCTTAATAGGAGCGACTTGAAGCGAGTCTTGAACAGGTGGTAATCCACCAGGAGGTGCAACGAATAGTCGCATTTGCTCTTCATTGGTCGCTTGGTCTTGTTCACCATCTTTTATAAACAGTACGGATGGGTACAACATCACATTCGATCCTGGGTCCCACATTCTAATTGAAAAAGTGCTTTCAAGAATCAATTGAGATCCTATACTTATTGTATCCCATACTAATTCTTCTCTCGTATAGATGCCATCATCATTAGTATCTTCCCAACCTCCATATGACAACACCTCAAAATCCGCAATAGCTGGTATAACAGGTTGTGTAGTATCTACATTAGCCTTGGCAGTCTGAAGACCACTATATATTGAATCCAAAAAAAAACCAGCAACCGCAACGACATTAGCTCCTCGCTCTACCTCGACACTCAATGTCATATCCACAGCATCTCCTATGACAACTGTGTCCTGACTAAATCCACCTAACACTTGCACTTGTGCAAATGATAGCTGTGATAGTATCATTAAAAAAATAGGCAAAAGGTGTTTAATCATCTCTTATGTCTATTTTTAAAAAAGTACATAAGGCTCTTAACGTAGTCTTCTTTGGTATTGATGGTTAAAATAGATGCCCCACTTTTTTGAAATGCACTTCTAAAATATGTTGTCCGATCATCAAAATGTGCAGCATATCGATCTCTTAATTTTTTAGATGATGTATCTACAAGTTGCTGTTCACCTGTCTCCGCATCCGCAACTTTTATCAGACCCACATTAGGCAATTCTGATTCTAAATCATCATATACCCTCACTCCGATAATGTCATGTTTGCGAGCTGCAATCTTCAATACACTATCATATCCGTCATCCATAAAATCAGAAAGCAAAAATGCAATGCTCCGCTTCTTAATTACATTGTTGAGATACTTAAGTGCTTCTTCGACATTAGTCCCTTGTTCATCTGGCTCGAAGTAGATCAACTCTCTGATAATTCTTAATATATGATTACGCCCTTTTTTAGGGGGAATGTATTTTTCAACTTTATCTGTAAATAATATAGCTCCAACTTTGTCATGGTTAGTTAAGGCAGAAAAACCAAGAGTAGCACATAACTCTGTATTGATGTCACTTTTAAACTGATTCACAGTACCAAAAAATGACGACTTACTCATATCTACTAAAAACATGACAGTTAGCTCTCGTTCCTCTTCAAATACTTTCACATGAGGATCACCACTGCGCGCTGTGACATTCCAATCAATGTTTCTGATATCATCTCCATAGTGATAATCCCTTACTTCACTAAATGACATACCTCGACCTTTGAATGCGCTACTATACTCACCCGAGAAAAGATGCTTACTCAACTCTTTAGTCTTGATCTCAATCTTCCTCACCTTCTTCAATATTTCAGCGGTAGTAGTCATACTATTATCTATCTTTTATAAAGTTAGAAAGTGATTTGTTATCTATAAATCCAGATATCTCTTCATATGGTATCAATATATGTCGGCGTCCATAAACAAAATTGTAATCTGTAAAAAACACAATACCTTGTGCTGCGAGATTGTAATGAGAAAATGGGGTGTCTTTTAGAAGCTTGCGTATTACAGGTAACTCCTTTGCAACTAATCTTCGTTTTTGATTTTCTAAGAGAGATTTTAAGAAGTACGAAAAATTAAAATCCTTTCTCCATATCTCACGTATCTTATAGAATCTCTTTTTCCCACGATCAAAAGTGAATGTTGATGTTTTAGTTCTGGCTTCTGTCGTACTATAGAAAGTAAGATAACCGCTTACAATATCATCAGTTACAAGAGAGATGAAAAAATCACCTGCAGCCCTATGTCTTAATCTGTCATCTTGATCCCACTCTTCATCTGACTCCAGTGTAGGTAGTGATCTCTGAAAGTTAATCAACTGTTGCCCTACTACTTCTTCTATATAATTGTCAAACTTGTCAACACCTAGATAAGGATATCTATAATTATAAAAATGGTCATACGAGTGTCCATTTTTATTCTTAAGGAATACGCTTTCTTTGTATTCATATAATTTGCTGCCTATGCTAACTACTCTATCAGATATAGACATATCTTCTGTATCACCATTGTTGTCCGCATAAATACAGGCATAAGGAGGAGAAGGGCAATGATAACTGCACCATCTCAATAATTCATCATCTTTATGTGATAATGTGACAGCTCGATTGTCTATCCATAATAATAGCTGGTCGTTAATAGCCTCTTGTTTAGAATGATACACTTTTACTTGGTCTGTATGTTGTTGATCTTCACGACCGGTCAGTTGATAACTTAGGGTGTGATTATAATTAGACCAATTTAGATCATACTTGCCAGCTGTCTTTGTGCCAGTAATAATCCCTGACACTCTCGCATGTTCATCAAACTCATACAAGGCTAAAGTGCTATCAGTACAATCACCTTCGAGTTGTATCGGTTCGAGATTGCTAAATACTAATATGCCTTTACATTCTTGATCGGACATGCCATACGACAATTGGAAAGGCATGCTATTATCGAAGTAACCCGTGACAATTGTCATCTTGTCATTAGAGTCGTAGTTTATATCTTCGCTTAATTGATCAGATGAACGACTTTGTCCTAACAGTGAAGAACTGAAAGTTGTAATTAGAATAAATATTATAGATTGATACTTCACAGTCTTGATAATCTTAAGGCACTTCTACTTTACTTAAGATCTGAGAGATTATATCCTCCTGATTTATATTTTCAGCTTCTGCCTCATATGTGATACCGATCCGATGTCTCATGACATCTGTACAAACATTACGCACATCATCAGGTATGACATATCCTCTTCTTTGAATAAAAGCATATGCCCTTGATGCTAAGGCGAGATTGATACTTGCTCTTGGAGAACCTCCATAGCTTATCAATCCATCTAGAGAGTTTAGTCCGTACTCGACAGGGTTTCTAGAAGCGAATACAATATCAATGATATACTTTTCCACTTTTTCATCCATGTATATACTTCTGACTAACTTTCTAGCTTTCAAGATATCATTCTGATCTACTACCGGACTTATCTTTTGGCTGATCGTACCAGATATATTTCTTCTCACGATCTCGAGTTCATCTTCCTTGTTAGGATAATCGATATTCACTTTAAGCATAAATCTATCAGTCTGCGCTTCTGGCAGTGGATATGTACCTTCTTGTTCTATGGGATTCTGAGTGGCTAAGACTAAGAAAGGTTCTTCTAATTTGAACGTCTCCTTCCCTATAGTTACTTGTCTTTCTTGCATCGCCTCAAGGAGGGCACTTTGGACTTTGGCTGGTGCTCGATTGATCTCATCAGCTAGGATGAAATTAGAAAATATTGGGCCTTTACGTACGCTAAATTCATTGGTCTTTTGATTGTATATCATCGTACCTAATATATCTGCAGGCAATAGATCTGGCGTGAACTGGATTCTACTATATGAAGCATTGATAATAGAGGAGAGCGTTTTGATAGCTAGTGTCTTGGCTAATCCAGGCAATCCTTCTAAGAGAACATGGCCATTGGATAATAAGCCAAGAAGTAATCTTTGAATCATGTTATCTTGTCCTACGATTACTTTGGCCGCTTCTCTCTGTATATCATCCAGAAATGCACTATCTATCTGAATCTGCTGATTAAGTGCTTCGATATCTACAGCTGCTTGCATATGTTGATTTGTTTTAGAGCTTAATTAGGATGTTTCAGTTTAAGCATGCAAAAATTGCAAATTTTCTGAGAAGAAAACGAAGATAAGAGTACTATCTTTTGATAGTGCTATCGTCAATTATGGGTTTAACAGTTTGTTTAGAATTGACGACAGCGCTATCAGTTTTAATATAAACTGGTTTTGGAGGTACATATGGTCGATATAATGAGTCTTTGAGCGGATTAATATGCATCTTGCTGATCAAAGAATCAGCAATAATCTCCGCTGCTAAATCTGCCTCACGATTACATAATAAGGCTCGTTCTTGTACAAAGTTTCCAAGTTGTCGTTGATACTCTTCTTCAGCAAGGCGCTTAAACTCTGCATCACTGATCCCACATCCGACTATAATGCATGTGATCACCATGATGAAGCATATACCTGTCGATATGTATCCATGACTACTCAGTACCTATGATATTTTTAATACTTTGCCGTTCCTTCGATATGATTGAATCTACCTTAGCACTTATCAGACTATCCTTTCTTATCATACATAGACTATCTAATTCCAATTGAATTACTCTACGGCGATGACCAAACATCGTATCCGCTGCATACTGTATATCTGGAGGCAAGATATTAGCTCGATTACTATCGCCACCACATGAACTAATTGAAACAGATATCAACATGGCTATCAATAATCCAGCTATCCCAATCATGAGCTGCGTAAGTCTGTTTTGATCACTTAAGTCAAGGCTATCCAAAGTCGATTACTTTTTTTCTTAGCTCAAAGTTCTGTCCAAGATATACTCTGCGCACCATCTCATCAGCAGCCAACTCTTCCGCCGTACCATCCATGAGTATATTACCTTCAAACATGAGATATGCACGATCTATGATACTCAATGTCTCTTGTACATTATGATCTGTGATCAGTATGCCTATATCTTTCATCTTCAATCTGGCGACGATATGTTGGATATCTTCAACTGCTATCGGATCTATCCCGGCAAAGGGTTCATCCAATAATATAAACTTGGGATCAGAGGCTAGTGCACGAGCGATCTCCGTCCGTCGCCGTTCGCCACCTGAGAGGGAGTTACCAAGATTCTTTCTGACCTTTTCAAGTCCAAACTCCTTTATTAGCTCTTCTTGTTTATCTTTTTGTTCGGCATGACTTAATTTAGTCATCTCTAACACTGCCTTGAGGTTATCCTCGACTGAGAGTTTTCTGAAAACGGATGCTTCTTGCGGCAGATATCCTACTCCCATTCTTGCTCTCTTATACATAGCCATCTTAGTGATGTCCACATCATCTAGATATACCCTGCCTTGCTCAGGCTGAACAAATCCAACAGTCATATAGAAAGTTGTTGTCTTTCCAGCGCCGTTGGGACCCAGCAAACCCACAATCTCTCCTTGACCAACTCTTACAGAGACTTCTTTAACAACTTGACGGCCGCCATAACTCTTCACTAACTTATCCGTACGTAACACCATAAGATTGTCAGTTATCTTCTGAAGAATCCTTTAATGCAGATATAATTTGGGTCGACAATGTTTGCATATTAAGCTCTTTTTCTTCTTTCCAATTGGCTCTAAGTGAAGGCAAAGGTACATTGTATACTTCTTCTGATTGTCTCTTTGCCAGGTATTCTCCCGGGTCCCATATGCCATTAGGTACGATATCCACTATAATTTCCAATTTATAATCACCAGGTATAAGACGATCAAAAACGATGTTTTGCTGATTTTCAATTTGCCCATCACTGTGATATATCTCTGAGGAGATAAGCTTCTCACCTTTCAACAATCTAATTACATAATCCAATGTATCTGAAGATATCGGAGCTAGGATATATT